>DASQYT010000038.1:0-29205 GCA_035639075.1 Candidatus Elarobacter sp. | reverse complement strand
CGCGCCACATTGGTGCGAACTCCCTTGCCAGCGACCACGTATCTTGCTGTCGTGTCGGCTATTATGCTTGGGGTTTGTGCGAATTTGTTTGCATCCACAGCGACATAGCCCACCGTATTGTCTCCGGCCGGGCAGCTCGCTGCAGTAACTGTGTTTCCGCCTCCGGCAGGAGCGCAGACACGCAGTAATTTGGTGGCGGCGCCCGCCAGGCTCGTCCCCAATGAATTGAACATTACGCGGTCGCCAGCGGTGTCACCGTTGCCGTTCGAGTCCGAGGCAGATTGCAGGGTTACAGGCTGCCCCGTTTGGGCCAGAAATACGGAGCCGATGCTGAACCCGTTAACCAAGGTCTTCGCCCATCGGCTGTCACTTTTTATGTTCGGAACCTGATAGCTCCAGGAAAAGGCTGCCTTGTGCCGAACGTCCAGGTCGGAGTTCCCCCAATCCTGCCGGATTTGCTGGGTGTCCTGGGCGCGGCGCGGGTTAAGGAGGCTGGTGAAGAACTCATTGGTGGAGTTATCCAGCGTGTGGGAATAGGTGTAGTTGGCGTTGAATGTGAGCCCATATCGCGCCCGCTGCGTGAAATTAACAGAGCCCGCATGGTAAATACTGCTGCCAAACGGTGGATCGGACGTGACATTGGCCTGAAAGCCGAATGGAAAATATATATTGTTGCAAGGAGCGGGTGTGGCTGGCGGTGCCACTGGGGTGCAAGTTGTGAAAGCATCCCACGGAGCGCGCGTCGGAGCTGATGCTGACACTGCAGTTGGTACGTCCTGGACCCGGAAGTATTCCGGCAAGGGGGCTAGGCCCGCATCGAATCCGCTCTCGAAATTGCGCCGATCCTGTACCGGCAAGGAGAGGCCGCGCGTACCGAGGTAACGGACTTCCACTGTGGTATTCCGCGCCAGCTCGCGTTGCACACCCAAAGACCAAGTCAGAATCTTGGGCATCACCGTGTCGTCGATGTAGGCGGTCGTCAGCGCCCGGGCTTCTGCTTGTCCCGTCGGAGGAATATACGTCTGTGGTAGTCCGCCAAGTTGGAGAAAACCCGCGTTGTTGGGAGTGGTGCACCAGCCGGGCTGCGGCGTCAGCGTGCATGCGGAACCCGGGTCGAGTTCGCTCTGCAGTTGCGGCGGCAGGGTGATGGACGCAAAGTTCTGGAACTTCACGTCATAGGCCATGCCGAAGCCGCCACGAATAGACATCTTTCCGCGCCCCGTCGGATCATAGGCGAAGCCCACTCGCGGACCGAAGTTGTTCTTGTCCGTCTTGGGATTGCCAAAGGTTATGACCCCTGGAACATTGGAAATAGCGTTCAGGGTTTGGGTGCTGGACCCCACTGGATTTGTCCAATACTCATAGCGCAATCCTAGATTCACCGTAAGACGCGGGCTGAACTTGAAGTCGTCTTGAACAAATCCAGCGAACAAGCTCTGCGTCCCGAGGAAGCTTCCCGTTCCGGCGTTGCGTAGTGTCCTTCCAGGGTTGTCTGGTAGGACGTCGTTGATGAACGCTTCCGCTGTGTTGTACTCGTTGTCGCTGTTGCTCCGCGGGAGGAAAAATTGTGGATAGATGAAGTGATTGTATTGGCCGCCGAACTTGAAGGTGTGCTTGCCACGGGACCACGAAAACGTATCTGAAACCTGATACGTGCTCTGCTTTTGGGAAGTGAAGTCGCCGGGGCCGACCGTAACGCCACCGAGAAGGTCATTGATGGTTATGTCTTGGGGGCAGGCAGTACAGGGGTTGATGGTTTGCTCACCGAAAAACGAGTATTGGAGGCGCAGATCGTTCACCAGAGTGCCGCTGATGGTCCAGGCATCGGTAAGGGCGACCTTGCGATTGTGTATGGGTTCCGCCTGATTGAAAATGGCTTGCGTGGAATTAACCGGCAGGATGAAGTTCTCCTGGTTAATGAGGAATCGCGCGCCAAATTGATGGCGTCCCATGGTGTAGTCCGCGTTCACAACCGCGTCATGTTCGCGCTGGAAAACCGGACTGAAAATGGTGATGTTGCCGATGGGAACGTTGGGCTGGGGTACCCCGGCGACGACAGGACAATTGACGCAAACCTTTCCAGCATCGTTCGCCACTGCTATGGGAAAATTAGCCAGTAGCGCCTTTACGGCGCTATCTGCCGCGTTGGCCTGTAGTGTCGCCAATCCCGCGGCCGTCGGCGCAGTAAAAGCAGTGGGAGAGCCTTGGCCATGTAGGTAGGTGTATTCGTAGGCTCCGAAAACGAACAATTTGTTCTTGATAATGGGACCGCCCACGGTGCCACCAAAGCGGTTGTTGTCATACGCCGGCTGGCCTGGAAGCGTTTTGTCCAAGATCGCGCCCTTCGTGAGGTTATCCAGAGAATTGTAGTTTCGGTTTTGGTTGTACCACTCGCCCGACCCGTGCCAGTTGTTCGTTCCGGTTTTCGTAACGAGGCTGAACTGTCCGCCCGCGGAATGCCCATACTCCGCGCTGAACTGATTCGTGGTGAGGTTGAATTCCGCTACCGCATCCGGAATGACCGTCGAGTTGTTTCCCGTCACGCCGAGGTTGTTGTCGTCCACGCCGTCCACCGTAAAGTTGTTGTCGCGCGGACGCGTTCCGCCAACCGATCCGCCGATTCCCGTCACTCCGCCCGGCTGCGCTATAACGTTGGGCGCCAGCACCGCCAGGTTCAGCAGGCTTCCATTCAGTGTGCCCGCGCCGCTAGGAAGGTCGACCGAGCGCGCATCAAATGAATTGTTCAGGGAGGACGATGTCGTTTGGACTTCCACGGCTCCACCCGTAACTTCGATCATCTCTGTTGCGGCTCCCAATTCCACCTGAGCATCCGCCACGTTGTCCTGGTTTGCGATTACGCTCACATCTTTCTTCACGAAACTCTTGAAGCCCTTGGCCTCCACAGTGATTTTGTAGAGTCCGGGAAGCAAAGTCGGCAGCGAATACGTTCCCGCAGAAGTTGTCGCAACTTTCACTGACACGCCGGTTTCCTGATTCGTTGCCGTTATTTGCGCATCGGGAACCGCTGCGCCGGAAGGATCCAGTACCTGCCCTCGCAGCGTTCCCGTAATTCTCTGCGCCGCCATCGGCATCGAAAAAATCAGTGCCAATCCCAGAATCAACGCAGAATAAAGCAAACCTCTCACGCTGCTGAGCCCGAATCCAGATAGCCCATCATGCACGCGTCTATCAAATTTCATCATTTCCCCCTCAAAATTCGAACTGCCTTTGATTTGTCCCATATTTCTGAGGCTGCTATCCGGCGTGACCGTTCACGCGAATGGGAATAGCCAGCATCAGGTTTACTCTTCGAAGTGCAGGTTGTTCGCCAATGGGAACAGGGATTAACTCGTTGTATTTTCTATGACTTACAGCCCAAAATGGACGGAGGGAAAGTTAAAATTCGATACTTTTGGATGGTTTATCTAATTTAGATTCAGGTATGCGTAACGGGGAGGTTAAAGGGAAGACGGGAAGCGCAATTATCTGCACCGAACGTACAGAATAGCCTGCAGAATAGCCTGAGGTTGAGGCAGCTCTACTCAGCTCTTACAGCAAGTATTTTCTTGCCCTCCACTTTTATTTCGATGCCCAGGGGCGGGCGCAGATCGGATCCCTGCACAATGGCGCCACGCGCCCAAACGCTTCCTGGAAGATTGCTCAATTTGAGCGGGTCGTACACCGTGCGGCTGCAGGGGTTTCCCACCATAGGATGTTTGGCACCGCCAAAACCATAGTCATTTTTCAGCTTGTCCAGGTCTGTGACGTATTCGAGCCGGCAATCGCCGAAAGGGGCTTTCTGCGCGAAGGCCCAGTAGCCGCTCGCATGGGAGGGAGAGCCTCCCGGCAATCGAACGAGCAGCCCGGAAATGTTTTCGCCGTTGAGGCGGTTGCGAATAAAAAATTCTTTCGACGACCACGGCTTGGCCATCTCCGTGACGCTGGCGATGCCGGGATTCGCATCGGTCGCATGAGGCAAGAGTGTGCTTGGATCGGGCGCCGGCGCGGGAACTTCGATTTGAGGCTGCTGGTCCACGGCTTGCGGCGTTACACGCTTCGGACGAAGAGCTCGTGCTCCCAGGAAGATCATGAGAAGCACGGCGAGAAGTCCGATCACAAGCTTGACCGCAGGATTCGGCGCGATAGTTGCGCGCGAGCCGGAAACGCCGGGAATTTGCGGCATTTCGGATTTGAAGCGGTCCGATGGGGGCTGGTCGGTCATTTGGCTGAGCATTGATTCTATACTCAAAGAGGAGAAAGTTGACAACCGGCAGTTGAAGGTGGAAACCGAAGAACAAAGTCAGGGCGACCGAATTCACAATTGGCCTGCGCAGAAAGTTGATGACGGTGCCCAAGCGCGGGTAGGCTTGAAGATGTCATGTGGAGAAGGGCGAGCAACTGTACCGAATCGCTGCGGCGTCAAGGAGTTCTACGACGCTGGCAGTTGTGCTGCGCGGCGTGCCTGGGAATTGCGTCCTGGTGTCCCTTAGCTGGGGCGCAGGAAGCGACGCAAATCTCCACGGGGCAAACGACCACGCATATCTCAACGCCACCAGTGGTTGAACGCGAAGGTTCCTGGCGCACTCTGCCGCGAAACTTTTTGCAGGATCAGAAAGATATCTGGTTGTTTCCTGTGCGGCTCGCGGAGGGACGGCATTGGCTGCCTGCGGTGGCGGTAACGGGGGTGACGGCGGGACTGATCGCCGCTGATCCGCACGATACGCCGTACTTCCGGCGTACCGCGCGATTCGAGGGCTTCAACAGAGTTTTTTCCGGGCGCAACACGTCAGCAATAATGGTAGGTGTTCCTTCGGCTTTTCTGGTCGTGGGATATTTCCGGCACGATTCCTACACACAAAAGACCGCGCTGCTGGCGGGAGAAGCATACGCCGACAGCGCCATCGTCGACGTGGCAATGAAGATGACGACGCGACGGCTGCGTCCTTCGGATATCGCGCCCAACGGCAATTTCTCCGATGCTTTTTTCAACAGCCATAAGGGTTTCAGCGGCACGAGTACGAGCTTTCCTTCGGGACATGCGGCGGCCGCGTTTTCCATCGCCACGGTCTTCGCGCATCGTTACCGCCAGCATCGCTGGGTTCCGTGGGTTACGTACGGCGTAGCCGCCACGATTGGATTTTCTCGGTTGACGACGCAGGCGCACTTCCCTTCGGATGTGTTCCTCGGGGCGGCGCTGGGTTATTCCATTGCGAGATTCGACGTGCTAAGACCGCGATAGAGCAAGCCAAAGCCACAATGTTCCCAAAATGGCACGGGAATCTGTTATTGAGAAGGGTACAGGAGAATGCAGGAGGCTTGTCTCAGGAACACGGTAAATCTACTGTAAGAGAAGTGCAAGGAGGGGCAGGGTTCCAGCGCCGACGGCTATGATTCAGGAACAACGAGGCGGGGCGCGGGCGTTTGTCCGCAGCCTGAACATTCTGCTGAAATTCGCGCGTCTGTACGAGTTTGGGCACGCGAAAACGGGGCAGCAGTTTGAAACGACCTGGAAAGAGCTGCGCAATGCGCTGGAAGACAGCGGCGGCAGCGGTGTGCTGCTGGGAGCGTCGGGAACACAGATCCTGCTGGATGGAGTCCCGCTTGGATCGGCCGCAGGCGAACGAAGTTTTGCGCAGCTCCTTACTTCATCGGGAATCGCGAGCATTCATTTTTCTCCCACACTCACACAGCCGCAATTTGCGCGATTTGTGCGCGCCTTCCCCAGCGGAAACGCGAAGCCTTCTTCCCTTGCCGAACAATTGAAAAGCGCTTTGGCGGGAGACACCAGCATCAAGGTGAATGAAATCCGCTATGTGGCGGAAGATTCATCCGTGGCGGGCATCAAGGTTGCCGCCCAACTTACGCAGAAAGTGCTCGGCGCGGCCGGCGACAAATTCAGGGATTTCTTTGAAGACCCGAACAAGATGCTGCAAATGATCCTGGCTGCCGAGAGCATGCGCGCCACTGGTGGCGGAGGCGGCGGGATGGGTGGACCAGGACACGGACCCGGAGGCGCGGGACCTGGGTTCGGGATGGGCAGTGGTGGAGGATCAGGCGGGGCAGGAACTGGGGGCAGCGGAACCGGCGGGGGCGGTGGCTCTGGCGCGCCCGGAAGCGGCGGAGGCTCCAGCTTGTGGGAGTCGGGCGGGTCAGGCGGTGGTAGCGGCACGGGACCAGGAACCGGTGGTCCAGGTGGCGGAACCGGAACGGGTAGTGGCACGGGTGGCGGTGGATATGGCGGCGGTGCCGGGACTGGCGCTGGTGGGCCTGCTGTTGGAAGTGGAACCGGCGGCGGCGCTGGTAGCGGGGCGGGCGGAGGTGGATTTGGGGGTAGTGGGGGCGGAGGGACCGGGGTCGGCGGGGGAGTAGGAACTCCGGGAACGGAAAGCGCGACGCCGGGAAAATGGCTGACGGCCTCGGCATTGTTGCGCAGCGGCGCAGCCGGGGGAATGGGCGGAGTATCGGGTACCGGAGGGGGACACGGAACGGGCGGCGGAGCGTACAGCGTCGAGGAGGAAGACGTCCGTGCGATGCTGGGATTGTTCGCGCAACTAGGGAAATCGCGAAAAGACTCCGAACACCGCATGGACGTGCCGACATTCCAATCGCGCCTGAGCGCGATGCCGGTGCGGGCGCAATACACGCTGCAGCAGGCCCTCGCGGGGCTGGCGGCGCAGGCGCCTGATGCCAAACCAGACAAGCCGATGCTGCTGAAGCTGGCAGAGCACGTGGCGATCCGCTTCGCTTTGGACAGCTACGAAAAAGGCGAATTGCGCGTCAACGCGGTGAAACAACTGCTCGACCGCATGAATACAGAAATTGAGGCGCTGCGCAAGATTTTGTCGACGCAAGAAGAGATGATGTCGCAGGCCGGACTTTCAGTGCAGTCCTACACGGAGTTGTTGGACCAGGAATTCTGGGAACAGGTGCCGGAAGAGAACAAGAAAGAAGTGCTGACGTCGGACGAGGCGTGGTGCGTGCCGCCGAGAAACGTGCGCGCGTTCCTGGAAGACATGCTGCGACGCGGGGAATTGAAAACCGTCAATGAAATTTTGATGAAATACGCGTCGTGCGTGGGACTGGAAGCGCCGGAAGCGCGGCGAACGACGGCGATCGGGCTCTCGGATTTGGGCGAATTGTACGGCAGCGGCGACGGCAGCGCGCTGATGGAGGCGATCAAGAAGCTCGGCAACCAATTGGCCATCGAGCGCGAACCGGAATTGCAGACGCTGGTGAGCGCGGCGTTTGTGCGCTTGAGCCAGGAAGCAGCCTCGAAGCGCTGCTACCCGGCCATGCAGCAAGCACTCTCGTCGCTGGAGAGCGTGGAGACGCAGAGGCCTGGATCGACGCAGAGCCTGCGGCCACGCATCGGCGCGGAGGAGCGGCTGCCGGAATTCATCGAAGAAGCAATGCGCAGCGGCCACATCGCCGACGGAATGATGGAGATCCTCAACCTGATGCCCAAGGCCACGATCCACTACGTGACCAACCGGTTCGGGCATTGCGGATTCCGCGAGGACTGCGAACTGCTGGCCACGATTATCCGCAACCTCGGAGAGGATGCCACGCAACGGCTTCTCGAAACGCTTCAAACGGCACCGCCAACGGAAGCCGTTGAAGCCGTCGGGTTGGTGAGCCAGCTTTCTCCGGAAAACGTGGAGAAGATTCTGCCGGCGCGCCTTTCGCAGTGGCAGCGCTCCTCGCACGACCGCGCCGTGCGGCAACTTTCCGCCACTCCTGCGGAAGAGCGAGCGCGGCTGTTGGTTGCCATATACGACTCGCTGGACGCTATGATTCGCCCGCTGGCCATCGACGAAATGGGGATGAGCGGGCAGGCCAGTGGCATTCCTAAATTGATCGATTTGGTGCAGAACGATGAAACTCCAGGCTTTACGAGACTGAAGGCCATTGAGGCCCTCGGCCGATTGCGCGCTTCGGGTTCCAGCCAGCTTTTTCAGCACATTCTGGAGACCCGGCAGGTTTGGCGCTGGGTGTATCCAAATGAATTGAGAATCGCCGCGGCGCAGGCGCTGATGCGCGTCGAACCCACGATGGGCATGGAAAAAATTGCCGCCAGCGGGATCGACCGCAAGGAATTGACGCTCGAACCAAGCGATCCAGAGGCCAATGCCTCCGTGATCCGCCAGCGGCGCTACGCGCGCTTGAAGCTGGCGCGCAACCTTATTGCGGTGACCACGAATTTGCGAGGGAATTTCAGGCTTTCCATACCCGAATTGAATCTCGGCGGCGGAATCGGCTCCGGGGAGCGCCATCTGGCTCCGGGTTCGCTGCTGTCACTGAAATTTTCGCACGGCGTGCGCACCATCAAGGCACAAGCGATCGTTCGCGGAGCGCGGCCGCAGGCAATGGCATTCGAATTCGTGGACATGGACCTGGATGAGCGCTACCGCCTGCGAAAACTGTTGCTGGAGCTCGGCGGATTGCCCCTGGTCGCGCAAGTCACGAATCGCACCCGCCGCCGCGGACGAGTGGCGCTGGCGAAGAGCTAGATTCGCGCAAACTGATTTTTTTCCGACGAGAACGCCCTTTCCCACCTGTCCTGCCTCTCGGTGTGCCCGTACGACTGGTCAGGGAATCCACCCGTCCTTTGGTGGCTTGACCGCGGGGACACATAGACCGGCTGTACCATTGCGGCGAACGGACGCTGGCCCTACGGTACTAGTGAGGGAGTCCCATTGAAGGAAGAAGTCGGCGCAGGATGAAAGCAGATCCAAAAGCGGCGTCCGGACGCGCATTCGTAAGAAGCCTGAACATTCTCTTGAAGTTTGCCCGCCTGTACGGCTACGAGCATACCCGGACTATTGAACAGCTCCAGACCGCTTGGCAGGAGCTTCGTGCCGCCATCCCCCTGGGGACGGAGGCGGGGCTGCTTCTCGGAGCGACGAATTCACAGCTTTTGCTGGATGGCGTGCCCCTGGAAGGCTCGCCTGCTGAAAAACAATTCGCGCAATTGCTCTCAGCGGCAGGACTCGCCAGCATTCAGTTTTTCTCTTGCATTACGGAAGAAGAGATCGGCCGATTTGCGCGCGCCTTTCCCACCGGCAAAGCCAAACCCGCGGAACTAGCGTTGCAACTGAAAGACGCGCTCACCGGCGCGCAAGGAATCCGCATCAATGAGATTTGCTTTGTGGCTACGGACTCGCGGCTGAAGGAAGCGAGCATGGCCGCCCAGCTAGCCGCGGCGTCGCTCGGCGGCGAACAAGATGAATTCAAGAAGTGGCTGAACGATCCTCAGAAGCTGCTGGAATTGATTGCGGCAGCGCAAGGATCAAAGGGTGGGGGTGTTGCTGGGTCCGGAGGGTCGGCGGGTACCGGAGTTTCCGCCGAGGCGGGAAGTGGCGAAGGGGGATCAGGAACGGGCGGTGGTTCAGGTTCCGGCATTGGACCCGGCCTTGAAGGCAGCCCAAGCGGCCGTGGAGGGGGTGTAGGGAGTGGCGGAGTTGGAACCGGCCAGACGGCGGCGCCAGTCGGGAGCTTTTGGACCAGCGGTGGCAATGGAAGCGTCCAGATGTCCGATGTGGTGGCTGGCCTGGCGGGAGGAGGCCCGGGGGCGCTTGGCGGCGGAAGAGGGCCAGGAAGAGGCGGGATCGGCCGCGGCGAGCCGAGCGAGGAAGAGGTCTATGCGATTCTGGGCGCGCTGACGAGTTTTGGGAGCGTGGGGACAGGTCACGGCGGAGTAGCTGCGGCAGGCGTGTTCCAAGAACAAATGGCGGAGCTGCCGGGGCGCGCGCAAGACATGCTGAAGCAGGCGCTCGCGAGCCTGGCCGCACAAGCGCCCAGTACGAAGCCAGACGATTCCGTGATTGTGCAGTTGGCTGAACACCTCGCGATCCGGTTCGCGCTGGAACGCTTCGAGCGCGGCGAAGTGAAAGTCAACGCCGTGCGCCAGATGCTTGACCGCATGAACCAGGAAATTCAGAATCTGCGGAAGATTCTGGGCGCTCACGAAGACAAGATGACCGACGCAGGTATCCTGGCAGAGTCGCACCGCGAGATTCTCGACCGGCAATTCTGGGCGGCAGTGCCGGATAGCGGCAAGCGTGCCGTGCTGCTTTCTGAAGAGGCCTGGTGCATTCCCGCGCGCAACGTGCAATCTTACGTCGGCGACCTGATCAAGAATGGCGACATCGCCGATGCCGTCAGCATCCTTCAGAATTATGCGGCTTGCGTGGACAGCGAAGAGGCTGAAGCGCGCAAGAAAACCGCTGCCGGGCTCTCCGAGATGGCGGAACTGTACGCCAAAGCCGATCCAAAGCTGTTGGGCGAAGCATTGCGGCATTTAGGTTTGCGTTTGGGCATTGAGCAGGATGCGGAGTTGCAGGGGCTGGTGAGCGCGGCGTTTGTTCGCCTGAGCCAGGAGGCCGCTACCGGCCACTATTTCCCGGCCATGCAGCAGGCACTCGATCTTATCGCCGGAGTGGAAACGCAGCGTCCGGGAATCGCGCGCAGCTTGCGTGGAAAAATGGGAATTGAAGAGCGCGTGCCGGAGTTTGTCGAAGAAGCCCTGAAGGCGCGCCAGGTAGCCGCAGGACTGACCAACGTTCTAAAGATGCTGCCGCAAACGACCATGGAGCACCTCGCCGCGCGCTTTAATCGTTGCAGCCTGCGGGACGATTCCGAGCATGTGGCGAATTTGGCTGCCGACCTGGGCGAAGAGGGCGTGCAGTACCTCCGGAGCACCGTACGAGGCGGACCAATCGCTGAAGCCGTGGAGATGGGCGGGCTGTTGAGCCGGCTCGATCCGGAATCGGTCATGGTATTTTTGCCGGGGCGGATGAAAGATTTTCCGCGGACATCGCAGGACCGCATGGTGCGGCAGATTTCCGCCAGTGGAGCGGCCAGGCGCTGCCACATTCTGCTCGAGCTGCTCGATCACGTAGATCCGCTGGTAGCGCCGCTGGTGATCGACGAGATCGGCGTTACCGCGGATCGCGAGGCTCTCGGCAAACTGCTGACGATTGCAGACGGCGATTTGCCAACGGGTGGCGGGCCGTATCTGCGCGTCAAAGCCGTCGAAGCTCTGGGAAGAATCAACGCGCCGGAATCGGTCAGCACGTTGAAACGCATCGCGGAGTCCAAGAAAGTTTTCGGATGGCTTCATCCCCAAGAGCTGCGGATTGCCGCTCTGCAAGCGCTGGAGAAATTGGACCCGGAGTGGGTAGGCGACTTTTTGCCGAAGAGCGGAATCGAAAGGGAGGAGTACGCACTTGCTCCACTCGACGTTCCGGTCACGTCGAAATTTGTACGGCAGCGGCGGCACACGCGCGTTCGTTTGCGGAGGCCTGTCCGCGCCGTCAGCACTAACCTGAAGGAAAATTTTTCGCTGGAAATCAAGACCGCTAGCTTGAGCGGCGGTGTGGCCACCATAAGTCGCCACCTCGCGCCGGGTACGCAGGTGCAGCTAAGGCTCTCCGTCGGCATGAGGAACCTGCAGGCTACCGCATTGATGCGCGACTACCGCTCTCAGGACATGGCCTTCGAAATCGTGGACATGAACCTCGAAGAACGCGGCAAGTACCGGCGGTTGCTTGCCGACAATCTCTCCCGCAATCCCAGCGCGGCCGAAACCGATCCCACGGCCGTCCCCGTGGAAACCCTGGCAGCGCGCTAACAGCTTCGCTTTGGACTGCGCAAAACTCGCGGATTTGCACTCTAATTTGGCTGCTTGAATTAGGAAGAACGGCGGTCAGGTGAACTGGAAAACTTGCTTCAAAGCGATTTCGCTCACAATCATCGGAATTTGTGCCTTTTCATCTGGCAGTCAAGATGCCCCGACGATTTGGATGTCAGAAGTCCGATCTCCGATGGGCTGTGGATTGCCAGCGCTCGGACAATACAGAACGGCGGGTTCGGATCGGCCCGTGTCGATACCATCGTGTACCTGAAGCAGAACAATGTTTCAGAGCCCCCGACCGAAGTCTTGGGGTTCTCTTGTCTTGGTCCAGCTCCCCGGCCCTATGTCCTGGATAACGCGAATGCTGGGGGAACAATAGATCTCACGATGAAATGGGTAACTCCATCGCATCTCGACGTCACATACGATAGACACCCAAATCTCTATTTCCAGGTCGTCAAATACAGCGGTATCAACATCTCCGTGCGGGATCTTTCAAGTGAGCCGGCCAACGGCGACGATTCAAAGTAACCCACTACTCTACTTCCCGTTTTTTGGCGCTGGAGCGTCCCACCAGTTAGAATAAGATGTTTGTACTGGCGCAATGGACTGCCCAGTGCAAGCGGGCACGCGCAGAACCGTCAGGAGACGGCGAACTCATACATGGAAGCAGCGCAAATACTAGACCGCGTCGTAGCCAGGTTCATCGGCACGAAGCACGAGCGCGACATCAAGAAATTGCAGCCGGCCATCGCGGCCATCAACGCCCGCGAAGCGGAAGTGCGGCCGCTCAGCAATGAAGAACTCAAGACGCGTTTTGCGGAGCTCCGCGTCCAGGTTCAGGAGCAGTTGAAGGACGCCGACCCCGCCGAGCCAAGCTACAAAGAGGAATTGCAGAAAGCGCTGGAGCCCGCGATTGTGCCGGCATTCGCGTTGGTCCGCGAAGCAGGCCGCCGCTTCGTGAACATGCGGCATTTCGACGTGCAGCTCATCGGCGGCATCGTTTTGCACGAAGGCAAAATCGGCGAAATGAAGACGGGCGAAGGCAAAACGCTCGTCGCGACGCTTCCCGCCGTGCTGAATGCGCTGGCGGGACGCGGCGTGCATATCGTTACGGTCAACGATTACTTGGCGCGCCGCGACGCGGAATGGATGAGCCCGCTCTACCGCGCGCTGGGATTGAGCGTCGGCGTGATTGTCCACGATCTCGACGACGACCAGCGCCGCGCGGCGTACGGCGCGGACATTACTTACGGCACCAACAACGAATTCGGCTTCGACTACCTCCGCGACAATATGAAGTACGACCTGGCGCAATGCGTGCAACGCGGCCACCAGTTCGCCATCGTCGACGAAGTTGACTCCATCCTTATCGACGAAGCGCGCACACCGCTGATTATTTCCGGTCCCTCGGAAGAATCCACCGACAAATACGCCAAAATCGACAAGATTATTCCCAAACTTATTCAGGATATCGACTACACGCTCGACGAAAAGCACCGCACCGCGACCCTCACGGAAGAAGGATTCGCCAAATGCGAACGGCTTCTCTCGCTGACCAACATGTCCGACCCGGCGAACATCGACATCATGCACCACGTCTACCAGGCGCTGCGCGCCCACACGCTCTACAAGAATGACGTGGATTACGTGGTGAAAGACGGCGAAGTCATCATCGTCGATGAATTCACGGGCCGCCAGATGCCCGGCCGGCGCTGGTCCGACGGTTTGCACCAGGCCGTGGAAGCCAAGGAAGGCGTGAAGATCGAGCGCGAAAACCAGACGCTCGCCACGATTACCTTTCAGAATTATTTCCGCATGTACAAAAAACTTTCCGGCATGACCGGTACGGCGGAAACGGAAGCCGCGGAGTTCGGCAAGATTTACAACCTGGACGTCACCGTGATTCCGACGAACCGCAAGCTGATCCGCATTGAAGCTCCCGACGTCGTTTATCGCACGGAAAAAGAAAAGTTTGAAGCGGTCGTCAACGGCATCCTCCAGGAAGACAACTCGCTTGTGAACGGCATCCGCCATTATCACGAACGCGGCCAGCCGGTGCTCGTGGGCACGATCTCCATCGAAAAGTCCGAGGCCATCGCGGAATTACTGAAGAAGTCCGGCATCCCGCATCAGGTGCTGAATGCCAAGCAGCACGAGCGCGAATCGCGAGTTGTCGCGCAAGCAGGGCGTAAAGGCGCAGTAACCGTGGCGACCAACATGGCCGGCCGCGGAACGGATATTTTGCTTGGCGGTAATCCCGAGCAAATGACGCGCGACCATTTTCTGAAAAACAAGCTGGCTATGCCCTATGCGGCGGCTCCGGCGGTGATAGGCGCGGATCCCACCAGCGGCAATGGCGATCAGCCCGCTATTCCTATGGTGCTCTTCCAGCACGAAGGGAAAATCTTTCAGGTGCCCGCCGATCAGTGGAAACCGGTGTACGACCAGTTTGCCGAACAGTGCAAAGCTGAACACGACGAAGTCGTCGAGCTCGGCGGACTGCACATCCTGGGCACGGAACGCCACGAGGCGCGGCGCATCGATAACCAGTTGCGCGGCCGCGCGGGACGCCAGGGCGACCCGGGCTCTTCGCGGTTTTTCCTTTCGCTCGAAGACGACCTGATGCGCATCTTTGGCGGCGAACGCATTCGGGCGCTGATGTTCCGGATGGGCATGACCGAAGGCGTGCCCATCGAATCGAAGATGCTGTCGGGCCGCATCGAGAACGCGCAGAAAACCGTCGAGGCGCAAAATTTTGATGCCCGCAAGCATCTTCTCGAATACGACGACGTGATGAACAAGCAGCGCGAGACGATTTACGCCATTCGCCGCTCCGCGCTGGAAGGCAAGGACCAGCGTGACTACGTTCTGGGCATCGCGGAAGACGTCGTGCGCGAATTGGTCGAAACGTTCTGCCCGCGCGAGCAGCATCCCGGCCAGTGGAACACCACACAATTTCTCGCGGAGAGCAACGCGCAGTTCGGCATCGACATGAAAGCCGCGGGCGCCGATCCGGGCACGCTGGCGCACGACCTGCTTGCGGACACCGCGGTCGAGGCTGTCAAGAAGCGTTACGAGGAAAAAGAAAAGCAGTTTGGCGCGGACCTGATGCGCTGGCTCGAACGCCGCATCATTCTCGACGTAGTGGATTCGCAGTGGAAAGACCACCTGCTCTCGCTAGACCACTTGAAAGAGGGTATCGGCCTCCGCGGCTACGCGCAAAAAGATCCCATCGTCGAGTTCAAGAAGGAAGCGTTCGTCCTTTTCGAAGACATGATGGCGCGCATCGACAACGAAACGATCCGCTATCTCTTTCACATTCAGATGCAGCAGGGCGAGCAGCCGCCCGAGGCCAGACGGCCCGAGCCTCCTCGGCCCCCCCCGCAGAGCGCGGCCGCTGCGGCCGCAAGCGCAGCAGCGCGTGCAAGTGAACCGCAGCAGTTGCCGGCTGTGGCGCGCGAGATCGAACGCCGCCAGCAGCGTCAGCAAAAGGATTTGCAATATCAGACCGGCCCCGCGCAAGCCGAAGCGCCGAAGCCGGTAAGAGTTGGCGCGAAAGTGGGGCGCAACGATCCTTGTCCCTGCGGCTCCGGGAAGAAATACAAGAAGTGCCACGGCGCATAAGTAGGACAGACATTCTTGTCTGTCTTCTTTGGCGAAGCCACTGTAGCTCACCCCTTCAGGAGTGAGGCTCTTCCGTTCCATTCCCGTGCGCTTCCATCGGGGAAACACCCTCAGGCCTGAAGGCCTGAGCTACAATGGAATGAAATAGCCCGTTCTTAGGGAGAAATAATGCCTCCAGCACGCCAGCAAATGCCGGAACGCCAGCCGATTCCCGGCGTCAAGAATCTCGTCGCCGTCGCCAGCGGCAAAGGCGGCGTCGGCAAGACCACCGTCGCGGTGAACCTTGCGCTTGCTTTAGCAAACCTTGGCAATAAAGTCGGATTGCTCGACGCCGACGTGTACGGCCCCAATGTGCCGATCATGCTCGGCACCTTGCAGGAGCCGCAGGCGACCGCCGAAAAGCGCATCATTCCCGTGCAGTCGCAAGGGCTAAAGATGATTTCGATGGGCTTGTTAAATCCCGGTGACAAGCCCATGATTTGGCGCGGGCCGATGCTGCACAGCGTGATCACACAATTTCTGCGCAGCGTGGAGTGGGGCGAGCTCGATTACTTGATCATCGATCTTCCGCCCGGCACCGGCGACGTGCAGTTGACGCTGATCCAGACCGTCGCCGTCACCGGCGCGGTCGTGGTCACTACACCATCGACCGTCGCGCTGGCCGACGTTCGCAAAGCGATTGAAATGTTCCGCCAGGTGAATGTGGAAGTGCTCGGCGTGGTCGAAAACATGAGCACGTTTGCGTGCCCGCACTGCGGTAAGGCCATCGACATCTTTGGCCACGGCGAAGGCGCGAAGACCGCCATCGCCTACGGCGTGCCGGTGCTCGGCGAAATTGAAATTGATCCGCGCATTCGTGTTGGGGGCGATACCGGCAAGCCGGTCGCGTCCCTTGGTGAAGCTGGCGCGGGCGCAAAGAGCTTGTATACTGTCGCGCGCGCCGTCGCTAATCGCCTCGCGGAAGTGGCCGGCACCACCGGCGGCCCCTCGGTCCAGATCGACTAGAGCCCTTTTTCGTTGAGCGCGGTTCAGGCCATGATATAATGCCGCTCGGGACAAACTATGCAGGGCAGGGCGCTGCGGCAACCGTGTTGCCGCTTTTTTTGTTTGGGGGTAAGAGCACGAAAGCCGTCTGTCTCGTTTTGCTTTCTCTAGTCTTGGTCGTGGCCGGGCTGGTATGGCTGTCGCTTGGGGAATGCGCAGGATCGTTCCAACGCACTTACCATACAATTGTCCTGGGAGATAAGGACTTCATCCCACGCGAAGTTCGATTTAAGGTCCAAATAGCTGGTACTTTGCTCTTGCCGAACGGACGTCTCGGTGGCTTCACGACTGTGCGCGCCTCTGACTGCGTAGAGGTGACCATTGAGGAGGACGACGAAGGTTCTCCCTCGCAGGCCGTGGACGAAATGGAAAAGAGAATTCGGGGAGGTGTTCGCATTATAGAACGGGTCCCAATCCGTGACCAGGATGGTGAACTTGTTGGAGAGCGCGTAGCGTTGGTGAAAGAAGGGCCAAAAGCAGAGATCATATCCCTGAAAAAGGGGGCCACTAGATTGTTCGTAAATGAGTCGAAGTCTTTAACGCATGCGCTAGCCTATGAAAAGCATATCCAGAATGGTTACAGGCTCGACCCCCATGGCTATGTCATTGGGGAGGGCAAATAACAAGCGAGTGGCCCATTCCTGGGGCTCGGCTCTCGGGACGCAGTTTTGAAAAGCTAACGAGCGGGATCCTTTGTAGGTCCTTTAGAATCAACACTTGCAGGAGGCTTTCTAATTGTTGATTCTAAATAACTTACAGAAAAGCTAAATCCTTTAGATGCAACACTTACAGAAAACCAGGGGAGGCCGTGGTTATGGCTAACCAGAATTCTGGCTCAAACTCCGCCAGAAAAGGCTTGATCGAACTGGCTCGTCAACCCGACATCCGGCCCTATCGCGGCAAACGCCCGCAAATCGCGGCTTCGGCTTATATTGACCCTGCTGCTGTTATCATCGGCGACGTGGTGATTGGCGAGGATTCGAGCGTCTGGCCGTGTTCGGTGGTTCGCGGCGACGTGCACTACATTCGCATTGGCGCGCGGACCAACATTCAAGACGGCTGCGTATTGCACGTGATGCGCGACGAGTATCCGCTGATTCTTGGCGATGACGTGACCGTCGGCCATTCCGTCACGCTGCACGGCTGCATCATCGAGTCGCGCTGCCTGATCGGCATGGGCGCGGTCATTTTGAATGGCGTAACCATCGGCGCGGGCAGCATTGTTGCGGCGGGCACGCTGATTACCGAGCGCACTGCGATTCCCGCCGGCAGCCTGGTCATGGGCTCGCCCGGTAAAGTGAAGCGCATGCTCACGGGGATCGATCAGGCCTCCATCGACGCCTACGCTAAGCGCTACGTTAGCTATAAAAATATCTATAGAGAAGAAGTGGCGAGTGACGAGTGACGAGCGCAACATGGCCGAAGAGCAACCCAAGCCGAAACACTACAAAGAACTGCTCGTATGGCAGAAAGGGATGAATCTCGCAAATTGGTGTACAAACTCACGATGCGCCTTCCCGCCGAAGAGAGATACGGATTGACCTCGCAGTTGAGAAGGGCGGCGATTTCGGTTCCGTCTAACATTGCCGAAGGACAAGCAAGGAGAGGAACGAACGAGTTCTTGCAATTTCTCTCAATTGCCGAAGGCTCGCTCGCAGAACTGGACACCCAATTGTTGCTGAGCGTCGAATTGGGGTTTGCTCAGCAGGCGGACGTAGATCCTGCTTTGAAGGAGATAGATGAACTACTACAAAAGATGCTGGTGGCTTTGAAGCGGAAACTCTCTTCTTTCTCGCCACTCGCCACTCGCCACTCACCCCTATCTTCCCGCGCGGGGTATGCCAAGTGAGCGAAGGCGCAGCCAAAAAAGAAGAGAAGCCGCGCAAGTTTCAAGCCATTCGCGGCACGCGCGACCTCCTGCCCCCGGAGACCGCGCTCTGGAATCGTGTCGAACAAACTGCGCATGAAGTCTTCGCCACGTTCGGTTTCGGCGAAATTCGTCTGCCCATCTTTGAGTCCACAGATCTGTTCGCCCGCGCCGTCGGCGGCGAAACCGATATTGTGTCCAAAGAGATGTATACCTTCGTTGACCGCCTCGATGACAACCCTGAACTTTGGGGGAAAATCAAACAGTTCACTGCGCGAGCAAAAGAGCAGGCTCCTCCACCGCCAAATGAAGGACGAGGGCAGATGCTACTGGCTCGGCCTCCAGCGGATCTAAAGGAGCAAATCCCGCTGCTAAGTCTCCGCCCCGAAGCCACCGCCTCCGTCTGCCGCGCCTACATCGAACACAACATGCAGCAACTCCCTCAGCCAGTGAAGCTGTATTACATGGGGCCGATGTTCCGGCGGGAGCGCCCGCAAAAAGGCCGCTACCGCCAGTTTTATCAGATTGGCGCGGAGGTGCTCGGCGGCAGCGATGCTCCGGCCATCGACGCCGAAGTGATCGAAATGGTCATGACGTTTTTCGACCGGCTGGAATTGCAGGGCGTTCAGCTCGATATCAATTCGATCGGTTGCCGCGAATGCCGTCCCAAATATGTCGAATTGTTGCGCGCCGCGCTTCTGAAAGTGAAGGACAAGCTCGGCCCGGACAGCCAGCGGCGCATTGAAACGAACCCGCTGCGTGTCCTCGATTCCAAACTCGAAAGCGAGCAGGCCATTATCGCCAAGCTGCCGCGCATCGCCGATCATCTCTGTGAAGAATGCGCCGCGCACTACGCGGCCGTAAAGCATCAGCTCGAAATGCGCGGCGTGATCTACCGCGAGAATTGGCGGCTGGTGCGCGGCCTCGACTATTACATGCGCACGACGTTTGAAATCACGGCGCAGGGCCTCGGCTCGCAAAATGCTGTGTGCGGCGGCGGGCGCTACGATGGGCTGGTAGAATTGCTGGGCGGCCCGCCAACCAAGGGTATCGGCTTTGCCATCGGCGAAGACCGCTTGATCTTGTCGCTGCAGGAAAGCGGGAAAGCGCCTGTTCAGCAAGGCCGTGACGTATACATCGCGTGGATGGGCGAGCGCGCGCATGCGACCGCCATCCGCGCCGCGAAAGATTTGCGCAAGGCGGGATTCAGCGTGGAGCTGCCGCCAGTGGAGCAAAAATTCGGCAAAGCGCTCGGCCAGGCGGACAAACTCGGCGCGAAGTACGCGCTGATCCTCGGCGACAACGAAGTGTCCGAAGGTTTGTGGACGCTGAAGACGCTGGCCGACGGCTCGCAAACAAAGTTCACTGAACCTGATTTGCTCGAGCATCTGAAGAAGCATCTGTAGCTCACCCCTTCAGGGGTGAGGCCTTTTCACTGGAGATTTTGCAGCATAGCGAAAGTAAACTTCCTCAGGCCTGAAGGCCTGAGCTACAGGGTGAAGAGACGTGCTGGATTTTCTTGGCAACCTGAAGCGCACACACTACTGCGGCGAACTGCGCGCCAAGGACGACGGCCGTGATGCCATCATCATGGGCTGGGTGGCGCGCCGCCGCGACCTCGGCAACCTTCTGTTTCTCGACGTGCGCGACCGCACCGGCATCGTGCAAGTCGTCTTCAACAAAGAGACGCAGCCCGCGGCGCACGCCAAAGCCGAACAGGCGCGCAGCGAATTCGTCGTCGCCGTGGAAGGCAAAGTTCTCAAGCGCCAAAAAGCCAATCCAGAATTGGCCAGCGGGGAAGTCGAACTGGCCGCGTCGAAGCTGCACATTCTCAACAACGCCAAGACGCCGCCGTTCCCCATCGAAGACGAAATTAACGCCGCGGAAGAAACGCGCCTGCGCTTCCGCTATCTCGACTTGCGCCGCCCGAAGCCGCACCGCAATCTCGCTTTGCGCCACAAAATTATTCTTGAAATCCGCAAAGTCATGGACGAGATGGGCTTCGTCGAAGTGGAAACGCCCATGCTCACGCGTTCGACGCCGGAAGGCGCGCGCGATTTTCTCGTTCCCAGCCGCATCCATCACGGGCAGTTTTACGCGCTGCCGCAATCGCCGCAAATCTTCAAGCAGATTCTGATGATCGCCGGGCTAGACAAATATTTTCAGATTGTGAAGTGCTTCCGCGACGAAGATTTGCGCGCCGACCGCCAGCTGGAATTCACGCAGCTCGATCTCGAAATGTCTTTTCCGCGCCAGGAAGATATTTTTCACGTGATCGAGCAAGTGATGGTGCGCGCGTGCGCCGTGGCAGGAATCAAAGTGGAAGCATCGTTTCCGCACATGCAGTACAAAGACGTGATTCGAAAATACGGCAGCGACAAGCCGGACCTGCGTTTTGGCATGGAACTTCACGAAGCGACGCACTGCTTTCCGGAAGAGGCCAGGCAAAAACTCCAAATCGAAGGCCATGTTTTTGCGTTTGCCGCTCCCGGTGGAGCGAATTATTCGCGCAAGCAACTGGACGAACTTACGGAAAGAGCAAAAGCGCTCAGAGCGCGCGGCGCTTATTTTGTGAAGGTTGTCCCCGAGGGACTCACATCGACTGTCGAAAAATTGATCGGCGTAGAAAATGTGAAGAAGCTGGCCGAAGTTTGCGGCGCGAAACCCGGCGATCTCGTCGTTGCCGTTTCCGCGAAGGAACAAATTAAAGGCACCGAAGCCGCCGCACTCATTGCGGGCCAATTGCGTTTGCAACTTGGTGAAGCGCTTAGCGCGATCGATAAATCCCAGTGGAAATTTCTCTGGCTCACCGGCTTCCCGCTTTTCGAGTGGAGCGAAACGGACAAAACCTGGGTCAGCGCGCAGCACCCCTTCACCGGCATCGTGGACGAGGACCTGGAAAAACTCGAATCCGCGCCGTGGGAAGTGCGCTCCAAAGGCTACGATCTCGTTTTGAACGGCTACGAGCTTGGCTCCGGCAGCATCCGAATCCACCGCCAGGACATTCAAGAGCGCCTCTTCAAAGCGCTCGGCTTAACCGAAGAACAATTGCGCCGTCGCTTCGGTTTTTTCCTCGACGCCTTGACCTACGGCACACCGCCGCACGGCGGCATCGCGCTCGGCATCGACCGCGTTGTGATGCTCCTCGCCGGCGAAAAATCCATCCGCGAAGTCATCGCCTTCGCCAAAACCACCGCCGCCCAAGATCTGATGGCCGATTCGCCCAGCGAAGTGGATGCCGCCCAACTCGACGACCTTGGCCTTGCCATCAAGCAGAAGAAAAAAGCCGCCGAGTGATATGAGCCGCAAAGGCGTCGACCATCACACAAGATATCCGAAGGCAACTCATGAGGATCAAAATCCGTTTGCTCTTCTTGGATTTCTACCTGGCTATCTACGACTCTTAACCTTTCTACGATGGACGGCCTACAAGTGTCCTCACTGCAGTCAGGTTTTTCGGAGAGATTTCTGGCTTAGAAATGTCTGGCTCGGTACTGGGGAGCGCGTTTGCAAGAACTGCGGACAGATTTTCGACGACGGCTCCAGTGAATGGCCGGAGCTTGCTCTGTTTAGGAAGCTAAGATTCTTTCTCCCGCCTCTTGCTGTTGGGATCTGCGGGGGATTTGTGGTTGCAGCGGTCGCATCACTCTTCATTGGGCCACGAGACGAACATAGTTGGCCGGTTGTGATTATCGTATCGACCTTCGGACTCATACCGGCCCTTGCCTGGTCCCCAATCCATCTGGCGCAAGTGATTCGGTCGATTCATCGCTATAATGCTCGTGGGAATCAAGGAACCAAATGAGCCGCATACGCATATTGCCGGAGGCGGTGGCGAATAAAATCGCCGCGGGCGAAGTTGTCGAGCGGCCAGCGTCGGTTGTGAAAGAGCTATTGGAGAACGCCATCGATGCTGACGCGAAGACCATTCGCGTCGAAGTGGAAGTTGGCGGCAAGCGCATGATCCGCGTGATTGACGACGGCCACGGCATGTCGCATGACGACGCGCTGCTGGCCTTTGAGCGCCACGCCACGAGTAAGCTCAGATCCGCCGACGATCTGCTCTCGATTGGCACGCTGGGGTTTCGCGGGGAAGCCTTGCCGACCATCGCTGCAGTGTCGCGATTGCTGCTGGAGACGCGCGACGAAGCGGAAGCCGAGGGCACGCGCATCGAATTTGCGGGCGGGAAACTCATGGGAGTCAAGCCCGCAGGATTGCCTGCGGGAACGACGGTCAGCGTCGCCGACATTTTTTATTGCGTTCCAGCGCGCCGAAAATTTCTCAAGTCCGATACAACGGAGCTGGGCCACATCGCTTCGCTGGTCACGCACTACGCCTTGGCGAATCCAGCCAAACAATTCATTCTCACCACGCCGACGCAGGAAATCATCAATTGCCCTCCGGCGGAAAAACTAGCCGACCGCGTGTATCAGCTCTTCGGCCGGCAATCACTGGAAGAGTTGGTCGAAATTCCCGCGGTTTCCGCGCCCTTCCGCGCCGCGATCACCGAGCCGGAACTCGAGCCGGGAGAAGAGAAAGCGTCGCTAACCGTCAGCGGATTCACCTCGCGGCCCGACATCCAGCGAGTGAATCGCAACGGCATCTACATTTTCGTGAATCGCCGCCTGGTGCGCGACCGGCTGATTTTGCACGCGATTCACGAAGCCTACCGCAACATTCTGCCGCCGGCCGTTTTTCCCGCCACGCTGCTTTTCCTGGAGATGCCCTACGAAGAAGTTGACGTCAACGTGCATCCCGCAAAAATCGAAGTGCGCTTCCGGCGCTCGCAATTCGTGCATGACTTCACGCGCGATGCGATTCGCCAGGCGCTGATGGGCGCGCGGCCGATCGCCAGTTTTGCAGCCGCCGCTGCTGCCGCGCCCCAGACGGCCGGCGGCGGGAACGGAGCATTGTCCGGCGGAATCGCGCCCGCTCCTGTGGAATCGGGCGTACCGCGCGCGATCATTCCGCCGATGGAAGAAATCGGCGTCGGCTCGGACTTCGGTTCAGGAGGGGGCTTCGATCTCACCGGCGCGCCGATGAGGCCGGTCGAGCAGCGGATTCCATTTACTTCGGGAACTTCACTTGGCCAGGCTGTCGCGCCGGCGCAAATTTCTAGCGCCGGAAATTGGGCCGCGAATCTCGCCGCGCCCGGCGCCGATGCCCCTGCAAGCCTGCCGCGCCCGGAACAAATTGCGGACCTCAAGCCGCTGGGCCAAGTGAGCGCGAGCTTCATCGTCGCCGTGAATGGCGAAGGCCTCTGGCTCGTCGATCAGCACGTGGCGCACGAACGGGTGCTCTTCGAACAGCACCTCGAAGCGCGCCGCGCCGAAAAAATCGAAGCACAGCGCATGCTGATGCCGCTGGTCATCGAACTGTCGCCGCGGCAGATCGTTACCTTGGAAAAAATCGAAGAAGAACTCGGCTCCAACGGTTTCGAAGTCGAACTCATGGGGCCAAAGAGCGTGGCCATCCAAGCCGTGCCCGCGGGGGTGATCGCTCCCGACGCGGAAAAATTGCTGCGGGAAATTCTCGACGGCATCGAGCGCGAGAATGCCGCAATTTCGATTGAAACGCTGCAGGCGAAAATCGCGGCGTCCACGGCGTGCCATGCGGCTATCAAAATAAACATGCCGCTGGAGCAATCGAAAATGGAATGGCTGCTCGACGCCCTGGCGAAAACGGATTGTCCGATGAGCTGTCCGCACGGACGGCCGGTCGTGTTGCGGTATTCGATCAAAGAAATTGAAAAAGCGTTTCACAGAATCTGACTTTTGTAGGCGCTGGGCTTCAGCCCGGCCATCGGGAGACTCACTGAATGAGCGAATCGCAAAAGACTGCAGTGATCTTTGGCCTGGCGAACAAGCGCAGCATCGCCTGGGCCATCGCGCAGAAATTGCACCAAGCCGGCTGGCGGCTGGCGATCACCTACCAGAACGAACGGCTTGAGCAGGAAGCCAAGGACCTGATTGCGGATTTGCCGGGCGCTTCCGGCTTTATGTGCGATGTCTCCTCGGACGAGCGAATCGCAAAGCTCTTCGAGGAACTAAAAAGTCGATACGGCGTGTTGAACGGCATCGTGCACAGCGTGGCGTTCGCGCCTGCGGAAGAATTGAAGGGCGAATTCGTAAACACTACTCGCGAGGGCTTTCGCATCGCGCATGACATCAGCGTGTACTCGCTGATCGCGGTGTCTCGTGCCGCGGCCCCGCTGATGACGGCAGGCGGTGGAATCGTTACGCTGACGTACTACGGCGCAGAAAAAGTCGTGCCGAAATACAACGTGATGGGCGTGGCCAAAGCGGCGCTCGAAGCCACGGTCCGCTATTTGGCGAACGATCTGGGGCCGCGCGGCATTCGCGTCAACGCCATTTCCGCCGGGCCTATCAAGACGCTCGCGGCGCGGGGCATCTCCAATCTTGGCGACATGTTGAAGGCGCATGCCGAGCGCGCGCCGCTGAAACGCAACGTGGATCCCGGGGAAGTCGGTGGAACCGCGACGTTCTTGCTCTCCGAGGCCGGTTCTGGGATCACTGGCGAGACCATCTTCGTCGATTGCGGTTACAACATCATGGGATTCTGAGTGGCACAGGCAGTCAAGCCTGTGCACGATTTGCGCGTGACTCAAAGTAGAATCGCACAGCCAAGAGTCGCTGTGCTGCTAAAAATGTCCAAACTCACGATCGCCATCGACGGTCCTGCCGGGTCCGGCAAAAGCAGTGTGGCGCGCTGCGTTGCAGCGATGCTGGCGTATTTGTATTTGGACAGCGGCGCGATGTACCGCGCGCTTGGACTGAAGGCTCTGCGACAGGGCATCCCCTTGGACGATGAAGCACGGCTCGCGGCCCTCGCGAACCAAACACACATCGAGCTTCGTGCTCCTACCGCGGAGCACGAAGCAGCGGGCGCAAAGAACTGTGTCTTCCTGGATGGTGCTGATGTCACTCGCGAGATTCGGACGAGTGAGGTCGCGCAGGCGGCGTCGCGCCTCGCAACGATTGCAAAAGTTCGCCAAGTGCTTGTCGCCGAGCAGCAACGCGCCGGCGCCAGCGGCGGGATCGTGATGGAAGGCCGCGACATCGGCACCGTGGTGTTTCCCAAGGCCGAGTTGAAGATTTTTCTCGACGCTTCGCCGGAAATGCGCTCGGAGCGCCGCTGGAAAGAGCACCAGGAAAAAGGCGACCGGATTACGCTCCCGGAAGTTTTCGACGAAGTGATTGAGCGCGACAGGCGCGATCGCGAGCGCAAAGTTTCCCCGCTCGTGCGCGCCGCCGATGCCGTGCTTGTGGACAACACTGCAATGGGCATCGAAGAAACCGCGCGATTGATCGTCATGCTCGCCCAGGAACGCGAAAAAGAATTGGCGGGAGCCGCCGGAGGGAAACCATGATTCGGACTTTGCTGATGCTGGCATTTTCCGCCGGCAGCGCGCCTTTTGTGATGCCTCTGTTGGCATTTGCGCAGACAAGTTCCGGCCCAACAGAAGCAGCGCGAAAATTCCGCGAGTATCTCGACGAAGATTGGAAACAATGGATGGAGGAATATCCCGAAATGGCGACCTCCGCCGGATTTCCCGGGCAGAACCGCCGGTGGAGCGACGATTCACGAGAGGGTATCGAAACGAGAATCCGCTACCTGCACGAGAGCTTCGCTAAGCTGAAGTCCATTTCGCGTGATGCGCTTCCCGCCGGCGAGCAACTCAACTACGACCTTTACCGGGAGCGGCTGGAAACCGCGGAAGAGGGATTGCAGTATGGCGACGACCCCATGCCGTTCCACGGTGTGATCCCGCATAACCTGTGGATGCCGATGACGCAGATGGGGGGAATCCAGCAGGGAATGCCGGCGACATTGGCGACGATGCCGCATCAGACGTTTGCGGACTACGAAGATATTCTGGCGCGGCTCGAAGCGCTGCCGAAAAACGTCGAGCAGAACATCGAACTGCTGCGCGAAGGATTGAAGCGGGGGTACTCGCCGCCGAAACTCATGTTGCGCGATGTGCCCAAGCAGATTGCCGGCCTGATTCCTGCGGATGCGCTGGCGAGCCCTCTGCTGGAGCCGTTCAGTAAATTTCCCGCGGGGTTTCCCGAAAGCGAAAAAGCTCGATTGACGGAGCGCACGAAACAGCTTTACTCCAGCGCGATCGTTCCTGCAATTCAGAACCTGCATGACTACGTCACGCAAACTTACGTTCCGGCGTGCCGCGAATCCATCGCCGCGACGGCGCTGCCGAATGGCGCCGCCGCGTATTCGTTTCACGTGCGCTGGCAGACCACTACGAATCTGACGCCGCAACAGATTCGCGAGATTGGACTCTCGGAAGTGAAGCGTATCCGTGCGGAAATGGACAAAGTCATCGCTTCGGCGGGATTTAAGGGCAGCTTCCATGACTTCACAGAATTTCTGCGGACTGAGCCGCATTTTTTCTATGACCAGCCGGATGATCTGGTCAACGGCTACCGCATCATCACGAAGAAGATCGATCCGGAACTTGCGCACTTGTTCGGGAAACTGCCGCGCCTGCCCTACGGCGTTTGCGTTATTCCTGATTTCAAAGCTCCTTCGCAAACCACCGCGTACTACCAGCCGGGCGCCCCGAGCGCCGGCCGCCCCGGCTGTTATTTCGTGAACACCTACAACCTGCATGCGCGGCCGAAATGGGAGATGGAAGCGCTTTCGCTGCACGAATCCGTTCCAGGACATCATTTGCAGATTTCCCTCGCCCAGGAGCAGGAGGGCCAGGCGGAATTCCGGAAACACAGCGGGTATTCGGCGTTCGTCGAGGGCTGGGCGCTCTATTCAGAGAGCCTTGGCCAAGACGTTGGCCTGTACAAAGATCCGTACTCCAAATTCGGGCAACTCAGCTATGAGATGTGGCGCGCGGTCCGGCTTGTGGTAGATACCGGAATGCACTCCATGGGCTGGACGCGGCAGCAGGCCATCGATTTCTTCCGTGAGAATACCGGAAAGACCGATCAGGACATCACTGTCGAAGTCGATCGTTACATCGTGTGGCCGGGGCAGGCGCTGGCGTACAAGATCGGGCAGATGAAGATTCGCGAATTACGCGCCGAAGCGGAAAAGAAACTCGGCGCGAAGTTCGATGTGCGCAAATTTCATGATGCCGTGCTGGAAAATGGAGCTGTTCCGTTGAGCGTGCTGGAAGCGCACGTGAAGCAATGGATGGATTCCCAAACGGCACACTGAAAACTTGCCACACTTATTCGCTAGGACCCGCCTTTAGCGACAGCATCCGCTGCGTAGGTATTCGCTGCATGTTTCTTGCGTTGAGAGATAAGGTTGCGGATTGCTAGCTGCTAGGCCGGCGCGGACATCGAGCTCAAAAATTCCATGTTGGCTTTCGACTTTGACAGCCGGCTGATTAACAGCTCCATGGCCTCGACTGTAGAGAGCGGGCTCAAAACCTTGCGCAGCACCCACACGCGGCTCAACTCCTCCGGCGGCAGAAGCAATTCGTCCTTGCGGGTGCCGGAGCGTTGAATGTCGATCGCCGGGAAGACGCGCTTATCGGCGAGCCGGCGGTCCAGATAGATTTCCATGTTGCCGGTGCCCTTGAACTCTTCGAAAATGACGTCGTCCATGCGGCTGCCGGTATCGATCAGTGCCGTGGCTATGATGGTGAGAGACCCGCCTTCTTCGACGTTACGAGCAGCGGCGAAAAAGCGCCGCGGGCGCTGCAGCGCGTTGGCATCAATACCGCCGGAGAGCACTTTGCCGGAGGGCGGCGTTACCGCGTTGTAGGCGCGCGCCAATCGGGTGATGGAGTCCAGCAGCACGACGACGTCGCGCTTGTGTTCGACGAGGCGCTTGGCCTTTTCCAAAACCATTTCGGCAACCTGGATGTGCCGCTGGGGCGCTTCGTCAAAGGTCGAACTGATGACCTCGCCCTTCACCGTACGCTGCATGTCCGTGACTTCTTCCGGGCGTTCGTCGATCAGCAGCACGATCAGCGCGACTTCCGGATGATTGGTGGCTACCGCGTTGGCCATGGCTTGCAGCATCATGGTCTTGCCGGTGCGTGGCGGGGCATTGACCAGCCCGCGCTGGCCTTTGCCGACCGGGCAGAGCAGATCAAGAACGCGGCCGGTCATATTTTCCTTGGTCGTTTCCATCTTCAAGCGGCCTTGGGGATACAGCGGCGTCAGGTTATCGAAGAAAATTTTGTTGCGCGCGACTTCCGGGTCCTCAAAATTGACGGCTTCGACTTTGATCAGCGCGAAATAGCGCTCGCCGTCTTTCGGCGGGCGCACCTGGCCGGAGACGGTGTCGCCGGTACGCAGGTCGAACTTGCGGATCTGCGACGGCGAAACGTAGATATCGTCCGGCCCGGGGAGATAGTTGTATTCCGGGGCGCGCAGAAACCCGAACCCATCGGGCAGGCATTCGAGGACGCCTTCGGAGAAAATCAATCCGTTCTTTTCGGTTTGCGCGCGGAGGATTTGGAAGATCAGCTCCTGCTTGCGCATGCCGCTGGCGCCGGGAATGTTCAAGTCCTTGGCGATCTTGGCGAGGTCGGTGATGTTCTTTTCTTTCAGCTCGGCAAGGCTGATGCTCATCGGATTGCTTCCTTCAACGTTCGTTTCTTTTGGCATATATCCTTAGCTTTGATTGTGAAAATTGACCCTGGGAATCCGGATTGTTTCTGAGGTGGCGCCCCGCACTGGCCGTCGACCGCTCCGCGGTCACAATAACCGAAGACGCGAAAACCTGCCGAGATAGGCAAACCAGACTTTCTGCAACCGGAGGCAGCGCCGGGGACGCGGCGAACCAGAGAGTTCCTCAAGCGTAACATCGGCCATGCTGGTGTCAACTCGCGGGAAGGGCCGGGCCCAAAACAACGCTGCTTAGTTGGTCAAACTCTTGTCTTTCTCGGCGCCGGCTACGAACGGTTCTGCTACGGGCGCGACTGCGGCATGCTCGAGCGGCACCGTTGGCCGCTCCAGCGCAATCTGCAGCACTTCATCCATCGTTTCTACAAAATGCATCGTAAGAGTGGCGAGGATCTCC
>DASQYT010000037.1:0-4053 GCA_035639075.1 Candidatus Elarobacter sp. | reverse complement strand
CACAGTTTTCGGGCAGCCGCCGCATTCACGTGAAGGAACTCACCTTTGTGCGCGCGCAGGAGCCGAACCAATGGGTTGATCTGGCGGGGGTTCCGCTGGGCCGCAGCCTGGTGTCGCGCACTGCGCGTTAGAGAATGTGTCGCGCACCGCGCACGGCGCTAGCAGCCCGTGTCTAAATCCACGTTTTCTGGCTTTTTCATCGACACGTCGTCCGCGATGCAGTATCCGGCGCGACATGCAAGGCACGCGCCGCGCGGCGATCACGTTGAGAGTCGAGATTAAATTGCAAGCGTAGTCCTACGCAGCAGCCCGGAGGCGGAGGATGGAGGAAGAGCGCTCTTTTGCTACTCGCACTTTGAGTGTAGTCGGCCTTGGTCTGTTGGCATTTGCCATCACCATTCTCGCCGGCGGCATCTGGACTGCCCTGCTCGTCACCAATCTTCAGAGCAGCCCTGCAGTACCTTGGTCCGTTCCGGCGATGGCGCTTCTGCTGTGGCTGATGTGGAGCTACCTCGGCGGGAGGGGGTGGCCACGCGGCACTTCCGAAGCGCGACGCCGCTGCCTGCGGGCCAACAGAAGATCGGGCCGGACGTACCTGTGGGCATTAGTCGCGGGTGTTCTATCGGTGGTTGCGCTTGCTGGATACTGGATCGTGCTGTTCCGATTGGTCAAGATGCCACCTAACGCGCTCCCGGATGTGTCGAGCTATCCCCGGATGACTGTGGCACTCATGACCCTGATGGGCTCGTTGGTTGCGCCGTTCATGGAGGAGGCTGGGTTTCGCGGATATTTCCAGGTCGCTCTCGAACGTGAGCTTCGCGGTCCGGTCGCTGTCATGGTCTCATCCTTGGTCTTTGCTTTCGCGCACTATGCTCATGGCATCTTGTGGCCAAAGCTTCTGGTGTACTTTCTTGCGGGCATTGCGTTTGGCGTGACGGCGTATCTCACCAACTCAACCCTTCCGGCCATTCTGCCCCACATGATCGGTGACCTGACGTTTTTCACCTTGGTTTGGCCGCACGATGCCGCACGCCGGCTGGTTTTGGAGAGTGGGACTGACAACTGGTTTTGGATACACGTGGCGCAAGCGGTCGTATTTACGATGTTGGCAGTTTGGGCCTTTCAGCGACTGGCGAGAGTGAGCAGTCGAGACGCACCCTCGGAAGCGACCAACTTAGAACTCCACAAGGCGGCTGCCTCGTAGCGACAATCCAATGCTGCGTGGGTATATTCATCGAAATCGACAAGGCTGCTAGACAATCCAGGTTCCCAAATCCGACCGTCTCCCCATTCCGGAAGTACATGGCCCTACCGTGTGTTGCCAAGCTCTCCGCCTGAGGGTACATAAGAGGTTGGGTTGCTCCCAAATCCGCTTCCCAGGCGGGTTCCCCGTTTCGTGGCAGGCCTGGAGGATTATGCAAATCGGGGTTTACGGGTCGGGATACCTGGGCACGGTAGTTTCAGCTTGCCTGGCGGACTTCGGAACTCCGGTAACCTGCTGCCACCCTGATAGCTCGCGCATGGTTGAGATGGCCCAGGGCAATGTGCCCTTCTTCGAGAAAAATTTAGCAGAGGTCATCAAGCGCAACGTACGCGCGGGCCGGTTGGCGTACTCGACAGATATGGAGTCATTCGCCCGCAAGGCGCATGTCATCTTTCTGGCAGAAGATACAGCGCAGCATCTGGGCGATTTAGCTGTTCGCATTGCCCGTCTCGCGCCCCGGGCTCCGATTTTATCGTTGGTCACGCCCGTTCCGGTGGGCACCGCTTCGGCAGTTGAGAAGCGCCTGAAGCAAGAGAAACTGCGCGGAACGGTGGTTTCGCAGCCGGTGTTCTTTACGCCTGGATGCGCAGTCGAGGATTTCAACTGGCCTGACCGGATCATCATGGGCACGTCATCGAATGACGCGGTGCTCGCGTTAAAGCAGATTTTTCACCCGTTGGTGATGCGTGGAGTTCCGGTGATCGTAACCAATCATGAAACTGCTGAACTGGTGCGGGAATCGGCGACAGCGTTCGTGGCTACCAAGATCTCTTTTATCAACGAGCTTTCGAATCTTTGCGAGAAGGTGAATGCAGATGCGATGAGCCTCTCGCTGGCGCTAGGTCTGGACAAGAAGATCGCGCCACGCTGCCTGCAGCCGGGCGCAGGCATGGGCGGGCTGTTCGCCGAATCGGATATGGATTCGCTCGCGGAACTGGCGCAACAGAAGGGTGTCTCGCTCAAAGTTTTGAGCGCCGCGCGGGAAGTGAATCACAGCCTGGCCGACCGGCTGGTCGACAAGATTTCTCATGTCGTGAACTCAGTCCAGAACAAAGATCTCGGGATTCTCGGATTGGCATTCAAGCCGAACACAAATTCCGTCGCCGGTTCTTCTTCGGTCCGGCTAGCGCAGAGTTTGATTGCAAAGGGCGCCCGTGTTCGCGCCTACGATCCTGTGGCCATTCCAGAAGCTAAGATGCAACTCAACGGCACAATTCGTTACTGCGAGACAGCGTATGCCGCGGCCGAAGGCGTCGACGCCCTAGTGGTTGGCACCGGCTGGCCGGAATTTCGTGCCCTTGATTTCGATAAGATCAAGCACCTGCTAAAACGGCCAGTCATCGTGGACACTAAGAACCTGCTCGACTCCGTCCGCCTGCGCGCGATGGGATTTCAGTACGTGGGCGTGGGCAGGGGATAGTAGGATGCAGAATTCAGAATGAAGATTGCAGAATGCAGAAGTGTGGAATGAGGATCGTCAGCTTGGCCTCTCGCTCACGAAGCAGAATCTGAAATCTGCAATCTGAATTCTGAATTCTAAATTCTGCAATCATTCTGCAATCTTCATTCTTAAATCTGCATTCTAAAAGCCTCCTGCTCTGACCTCACTTGCAGCGCGCCTTGTTATAATCACCAGATGTGGTGGGAGTAGCTCAACTGGCAGAGCACCGGACTGTGGCTCCGGACGTTGTGGGTTCGATTCCCATCTCCCACCCCAACCATCCGGCTTTCTTTCAATCAGATACCCGAAATGGCATAGGGCACTATAGGGCAATAAGCCCGGCTTTTCAGTTTCCGTTCACGGCGGGCTTCAGCATTGCGACCCGCACGCGGCTCGCAGCCTCCCGCTTTTGCACGCTCGGGGCTTGGGTATAGATATTGAGCGTGGTGCGAATATCGGCGTGCCGCACGAGTTCCTGTTGCACTTTGATGTCAGTGCCCAGAGCCCGCAGCATGCTTGAGAAGGTGTGGCGGAAGTTGTGCCAACCGAGGCCATCTTCGCCGAGCACCTTGCGTCCCGCCGGACGCAGGTAGACCTGTTGAATGTGGCTGGGCCGCCAAGGCTTGCCGCGCATGGGATTGGCAAAGACCCAGCTTGTCGGCAAGGTCTCGGGAGCCGTGCGCCCTTTGAAGTCAAGCAGCATCGTCGCAAGCTCAGGATCAAGCGGCATCGAGCTTTTGGATTTTTTCGTCTTAACCCTGCCCACTTCGCCGAGCACCATGGCGCGCTCGATCTTCAGCTCCAGCGTCTCCCAGCCGAAGTCGTGCCACTGCAATCCCAAGATCTCACTGATCCTGAGTCCCAGACAGCAGCCGAGAACGGCCATCATGCGATAGGTCTCGGGCAACTCCTGCAGAATCGCCTGAAATTCGAGCGGCGAAAGCACGCGCTTTTGCGAGTCGCATTCTTCGTTATCGAAGATTTCGACTTTGCGCATGGGGTTTGCGCCAAGCTCGACGAGCTCCCACTTCATGGCGTAATGGAACAGGCGTTGGAAGAGACTGCGAATGTGCTGTTTGCTTTTTTTCTTGAGGGGCAAGCGATTCAGCCATTCCTCGACCGACATGATCCGGACCTCGGAGAGGCGGTAGCATCCCCATTGCGGCAGGATGTAGCCGTCGAGCCAAGGCCGATAGAAGGTGCGCGTGGAAAGGCGGGTACGGTGGGGCAGTACTTCGCTCTGATACCGATCGGCGACCGCCTGCACCGTGGCGGTTCTGGTTTGCGGGTTGTCCCGGTTGGCGTTAAGCCGCCAGCGCTCGGCAGCCTGCCAGGCGAGAGCCTCATT
>DASQYT010000036.1:0-13168 GCA_035639075.1 Candidatus Elarobacter sp. | reverse complement strand
GCTGGTGCATCCGCGAATTGTCATTGGCGTCCCGAGCGAAATCACTCCGGTGGAAAAGCGCGCCGTGCAGGACTCTGCGTATCGCGCGCGAGCCAGCGAAGTTTTCCTCGTCGAGCAGGCCATGGCCGCGGCGATCGGCGCGGGACTGCCAATCGAGGAACCCTCCGGCAACATGGTCGTGGATATCGGTGGCGGCACAACCGATATTGCGGTCATCTCTATGAGCGGCATCGTTTATTCAAGGTCCGTGCGCGTAGCGGGCAATGAGATGGACGAAGCCGTCATGCAATATTTGAAGCGCAAATACAACTTGCTCGTCGGGGAACGCACTGCGGAACAAATCAAAATGGAGATTGGCTCGGCGTATCCCCTGGAAAAACCGCTTACAATGGAAGTGAAGGGCCGCAACCTCATCGAAGGCGTACCGCGAACGGTCACCATCGATGACAGCGAAATTCGCGAAGCGCTGAGCGAATGCGTCGCGACCATTCTTAACGCCGTGCGTGTTGCGCTCGAGCGCACACCTCCGGAGCTTTCCGCCGATATCAGCGACAGAGGTATCGTCCTGACGGGCGGCGGCGCGCTGCTGAAGAATCTTGACAAGCGGATTCGCGAGGAAACTGGATTGCCGGTTTCGATAGCGGATGATCCGTTGGCGTCAGTGGTGCTCGGCACAGGAAAAATGCTGAGTGATTTCAAATTGCTGCGCCAGGTTTGTATCGACTAAAGAAGAGCTTTGCACTGGGGATTGATCACGCACATCACGAGCCTCCGGTCACAAGTCACCAGCCGCTAGTTACCGGTCGCTCCAGCAAATACGAAGAGAATATCGCCAAATGGTTGCCATTCCTTCTCGCCATAAATCACTGGTCCTGCTTGCAGGTGTCATTATCTTGCAAGTGCTCATGCTTGCAGTGCAGATCAAACGAGAATCGCAAGGGCGGCTTATTCGCGTTTGGACCGTTGGCGCGGTTTCGCCATTTGAACGTGCAGGCTCCTCGAGTTTCGGGTGGTTTCGCGATGCTTGGCGCAAGTACTTCGCGCTCCAAAATACGACGAAGGAAAATGAGCAGATTCGGCGCGAGAACGATGCGCTGAAACTCCAAGTCGCGCAGCTTCAGGGCAAAGCCGCGGAAGCCGATCGCTTGGCGATACTTCTGAATTTCCGGAAATCGCACGCCGACGTTCCGATGATCACGGCACGGGTGATTGGTACGGGTGCAGGAACCGCGAGTCTCATGATTCAACTAGACCGCGGAGAGCGCGACGGCATTCGCAAGAATATGGGAGTGATCACTCCGGACGGCGTGGTCGGCAAAGTCGTTGAAGCCTATCCGAATGCCTCGCAAGTGCTTCTGCTCACGGACAAGGAGAGTGGCGTCGGCGCAATGCTGGCGGACTCCCGCATCCAGAGCCCCGTTGGGGGACAGGGTGAACCTCTCTTGGTTATGAAATACGTTCCGAACGACGATGAAGTCAATCTGGGGGAACGCGTCATTACTAGCGGCATGGACCGCATCTTCCCGCGCGATCTTCCTGTGGGCACCGTCACAGAAATCAAGGCCGGCAATCCGTTCAAGCAGATTCGCGTCAAGCCGTCTGCAAACCTCGAGCGCCTTGAGGAAGTGCTGGTTCTTCCATCACTCCGTCCCCTCGAAACAAGAAGTGAAGAACGTCCCGCCAATGCGCAGCCTTCCGCTCCAATCGCATCTGCTCCCCCACCGGCGGTAAGACGATGAACGACGCATTCGATATCCGCGGCGAATCGCACATCGAAGTTCATAAGTTTCGCGCCGGCGCCATCATCATCGCCACGCTGCTGGCGCTGGTGATCCAGGCTTCTTTCCCGATTCATTTTGCGAAGGCCGCTGTACTCGATTTTCCTTTACTCGTGACGATTTATTTCGGCCTCAGCCGGCGCAATCCTTCGACGGGCCTTCTCCTGGGCATGGTCATTGGCCTCTTTCAGGACAGTCTTAGCGGCCCTACGGTTCCACTCGGACTTTACGGAATCGCGAAAACCATCATCGGATATCTTGCTTCGTCGATAGGCGCGAGGCTCGATACGGAGCATCCCGCTGCGCGTTTCGCCCTCACCTTTGCGTTCTTCATTGTGCATCAGGGCCTGATTGCCGTTACGCGCGGGATTCTCCTGGGACAACCCGAGCCCTGGTTCAACATGCATCTCATTGTCACAGCGCTCGTCAACGGGCTGGTCGCGGTGCTCCTCTTCCTACTCTTGGACCGCCTCCGCAGGAACTAGCGATGCGGCATGCTTCGGCCGCTGGATCTCGGTTGTTTCTTGAGACTTAGTTGGCCAGAAACTGTTTGAACTCGTCGAACACGCTCGATATCGGCAGCGAGAGTTTTTCGCGCTTCAAATATGCGGCAAGACGATCTGGCAGGGGCGGCGCAGTGCCGATAGCTTTCTTAACTACATCGGCGAATTTCGCGGGATGCGCCGTAGCCAGCACCAAACCCTGCGCCGGCTCCGCATGTTCGAGTTTGTACGCCTCCCATCCGAGCACCCCCACTGCGGTGTGCGGGTCGGCGATATAGCCGAAGCGATCGTGGATGGCCTTCATCTCCCGCAAGGTTTCTTCGTCTGTCACGCCGTGCCCCCAAATCTCCTTCTGCACGTATTCGAGGCGGTTGCGGCACAAATCGAGTAAGCGCGGAAAATTGTTTGGATTGCCCACGTCCATGGCATTCGAATACGTGGCCTTCGCCGCGCGCGGATGAAATTCTCCGGTGCGCAAGTATTCCGGCACGACGTCATTGGCATTTGTCGAAGCCACGTATTTCGCTACCGGCAAGCCAATGCGTTTGGCGAAAATCCCTGCGGTGAGATTGCCAAAATTCCCACTGGGCACCGAAACGATCAGCGGCACCGAAGCCACCGGCAACTGCCGGTAAGCCGCCACGTGATAAAACATCTGCGGCAGCAGCCGTCCGATATTGATGGAATTCGCGGAAGTCAAAAACGCGCGCTTGTTCAGTTCGACGTCGGAAAACGCCTGCTTCACCAGCCGCTGGCAATCATCGAACGTGCCCCCCACTTCGAGCGCAGTGATGTTTTCGCCCAGCGTGGTGAACTGCTTCTCCTGCGCTTCGCTGATGCGTTTCGATGGATAGAGAATCACCACGCGGATTCCCGGCACGTTCAAGAAGCCATGCGCCACGGCGCTGCCGGTATCCCCGGACGTCGCCACCAGCACGGTAAGGGGCCGCGTTTCGCCGCGTACAAAATACGCCATCAGCCGCGCCATGAAGCGGGCGCCGAAATCCTTAAACGCTAGCGTCGGCCCGTGGAACAGTTCCAGGATGTGCAAGCCGGGCGAGAGCGACACAAGCTTTATGGGAAAGTTGATCGCCTCGCTCACGATTTGCCATAGCAGTTCTTCTGGAACATCCGGCGTGGCAAACGGACGCACCACGCGGAAGCATACTTCCGTGAACGGCAGTCTCCGAAATTCCTCGAGCCCCTCCAGCGAATGCCGCGCAATCTCGACGGGCATGTATAGCCCGCCGTCGGGCGCAAGTCCGCGCAGCACGGCGCCGCGAAGCGAAGTCAGCGGGGCTTTGCGCGATGTGCTCCGATATCTCAACGAATCTTTCTCATCGCGGGCCCGTCGTTTTGTCTTGGATCATTTTCAGAAAGGAGGGTGCATCCAGAGAGCCATCGCGCAACGCCGCAACTTGCAGCGTGCAATGCGCAAGCGCTTCATAGCTTTGGCGCCGCGCGGCAATCAGCGCCGGATAGCATCGCGCCACTGTCTCACGCGGTTTTTCGCCTGACTTAGGTTGAAACGCGCCGCGCCACAACACCGGCTTGGGATCGTTCAAATATCTTTCGATCAGGAGTTGCTGCTCTTCCGCGGAAGCTGCCAGATGCACAATCGTCATTTGCCGCCGCAAGCGCATCAGCAAATTGTTCCCGCTATAAATGACGCTTCCTGTGGTATCGAGCACCAGCGATTTAAGCAGCTGTTGCTCGAGCTCCGTCAAGATTTCATCCAGCGTATGAATCTCCTCGGCTAGGTACTCGGATTCCCGTTGAGCGTAAGTCGCGGCATCCGGCCAGCCCATCCACGCAGCAACGCCGTTGATGCCGGAGTACCCGCCGGCAGAAAGGCGCGACGCGAGCTTCTGCTCGATGCGGTCGTCGCAAGAAACAGCAGGACACCCAGTGGCAGCTAACTTCTTTGTCCAGAAGGTTTTCCCGGCGCCGGACATGCCAATCAACGCAAGTCGCAGCGGCTTTTCCCTGTTTGTTTCAGCGGCCATCGGTGAACTGCCTACGATAGCGTGATATCCGCAGCCACGGCAACATGCGTAGCGCCGCAGCAGAGTTAAGCACCAATGCATTCCTGGAACCTGTCCTCCCGGACGGCTTGCGGCCCCTTGATGCAGGTGGTAGGTTTAGAAGACTCTTGCTGCTTTACGCAGCTTCGGTCCGGCGGTGATTCGGGAGTCCCGGGAGATTTTTTCGGTTCCCAGGTTCGAGGAAATTTTCGAAGGACATTTTCGGCGTGACTCTGCTCTTTTTCAGGGTCCACTCGAAACCCACGCTGTGTATTTTTTCGTGACGCGAGTTTAGTCCGGCTAGTGCAGTCAAATTGGGCCGGAGCGGGCGGAAAGCCCTGGAAAAAAGTACTCGCGCGCGGGGTTTTCGTGTCGTACTGGTTCCGCAACGACAATCGATTGCCGCAGGCGCGGCTGGCCATAGCATCCTACATCATCGTGGGAATGATAGGCGTGTTGCTGCTCGGCTTCTGGAAGCTCCAGGTCATCGATGCGGATAAGTACAGCTCGCTGGCCGAGCGCAACCGCGTGCGCTACATTCCGGTGATTGCGCCGCGCGGCCGCATGCTGGACCGCGAAGGCCGCGTGCTTGTGGACAATCGGCCGTCCTTCAGCGTGCTCCTCCTGCGCGATGATCTGGCGCAAGTGCAAAAACATCTGGCGGGCATCTCGGAAGGTCTGGGAATTCCCCTGGATGATTTGCATGATCAACTTAACAATGCGAAGAATCTCCCGAAGTTCCAACCCATCATCATTAAGCCTGACGCCTCGCCTGCGGACGTCGCCTTCATCGAATCGCACCGTTCGGACATTCCCGTCCTGGAAATGATCCCCGTGCACCGCAGGCGTTATCTGCCGGGGGGATTTTTTGCTCATGCTGCGGGCTATGTCGGTGAAGTCAGCGAACAACAGATCGAGGCAAGTAATGGAAGGCTCCGCCCCGGCGACTTCGCGGGAAAGACCGGCCTGGAGCGCCAATACAACGACCTGCTTCAAGGCACCGACGGCATGCGGCGCGTGGTCGTGAACAGTGTTGGCAAAGAAGTCGATCGCCTGGCCACGCAAGAAGCCATTTCCGGAAAGCAGATTTTGTTGACGATCGATTACGATTTGCAGCAAGTTGCCGAGCAAGCTTTGGGAGCGCGCCCTGGGGCCGCCGTCGCGCTGGACCCGCGCACCGGCGAAGTCCTGGCGATGGTTAGCCATCCGGCCTTGGATCCCAATGATTTCGCCGTGCGCATCTCGGCGAATGACTGGAAAAGTCTCAACGAGGACCGTCAAAAGCCGCTCCTCAATCGGGCGATTCAGGCGCAGCTTGCTCCGGGGTCGGTTTTTAAGATTGTGACCGCCACCGCCATGTTGGAGGACAAGAATCCTCCGGAAAGTTTCACGACATTTTGCCCCGGCTACGCTACTTTTTACGGCCGGCAGTTCAAGTGTTACATTTACGGGAAGGGCTCTCACGGTGTGGCAGGGCTACACAAAGCGGTCCTTGAATCTTGCGACATCTTCTTCTACAACGTGGGAATGCGCTTGGGAATTGACCGCCTTTCGTACTACGGCAGCAAATTCGGGCTCGGACGCAAGACTGGAATCGATCTCCCAGAGGAGTTGCCAGGGCTGATGCCTTCCGCTGAATGGGTCGAGCGCGTCTATCATCGCAAGTGGTATGCCGGTGAAACGATTTCGGTGGCCATCGGTCAGGGCGCCGTCATCACCACTCCTCTTCAGCTCGCTCGCATGATCGGCGGAATCGCGAGTGGCGGTGTTTTCAAACAGCCTCACCTCTTGAAGGACGCTCTGAATGTTGGTGAGGAACGGGTTGCGCTTTCCGAGGCGACTGTGGAAAAAATAACCGACGCAATGTACGGCGTCGTGAACGAAGAAGGCGGCACGGCACGAAATGTCAGGCTACCGGGAATCGAAGTGGGCGGAAAATCGGGAACTGCACAGGTGATCGGTTATGCAACCCGTGAGAAATTCGGAAAACAGAAAAAATTCGAGGACAACGCGTGGTTCGTTGGTTACGCGCCGCGCCGCAACCCGGAAATTGTCGTGTGCGTGCTGGTACAGGAAAGCGGAAAACACGGCGGCGAAGCAGCCGGTCCCGTGGTCAAGGAAGTTATCAAGGCCTACTACGACAAGAAGAACAAGAAGACCCAGGGTCAGGAAACGGCCGAATCCAAGCAGCCTGATTCACGGAATCCGCCGGCTCGTGTTGCAGCGACTGCTCCACGGTCAGCCCTGAAGCCAGAGGAGAGCGCCGCAGTTGTGCCGGCGCGCGCCAGCCCCGAGCCACGGCGCTAGAGGACTCTAATGATTTTGTCTTATGAAGCTCAGACGCGAAACACTGGCGCTGACAGCACCTGGCTGGTTCTTGGCTTTCAACCTTCACGCTTGAACTTTCAACCTCCGCGATGAAAGACGCACCCGGAACCCGCGATTACGACTGGCTGCTCTTGGCCATCCTCGCCGCTATCTGCGCGCTTGGCGTGATCGAAATTTATTCCGCCACGCACGGCAGCACGCTATCGGGCATGCACATGAAGCAGGTGCGCTGGTTGGTAATCGGTTTCGTGCTGATGTTCGCGCTCTCGCGGTTGGACTATCACTTGATTCTGGATCAGGCCCCCGCCCTGTATCTGCTCGGCATCACTGCGCTGATTGCAGTTCTCCTTGTTGGGCATACTCGCTTCGGCGCCAAACGCTGGATCAACGTTCCAGGTATAGGAGAACTTCTTCAGGTGTCAGAATTGGTCAAATTGATTATAATCATAGTGTTGGCGCGCTTCTTTGCGGAAGTCCGCTCCGATCAGCTTGATCTGCGTGACCTGATCAAGGCAGGATTGTTGGTAGGTGTTCCGCTGGTTTTGATACTCAAGCAACCCGACTTGGGGACGGCCCTCGTGCTGATCCCCTTGCTTGTGGTTGGCGCATTTCTGGCGGGTTTGCAATGGCAACACGCGGCGGCGTTTTCGCTGGCAGGGATTTTGTTGGTGGGCGCAGTTTTCTATCCTCCCGTTAGCCGGCGAATCCTCAAGCCGTATCAGCGGGAACGAATTACTTCTTTCCTGCACCCTGAAGAGGACGCCAAAGGCTCCGGCTATCAACTCTTGCAATCAAAGATTGCCGTGGGCTCGGGTGGCTTCTGGGGCAAAGGGTTCAGTAATGGCAGTCAGAATCAACTCGGCTACATCCCCGTCCGGTACTCGGATTTCATTATGTCGGCGTGGGCTGAAGAACAGGGGTTCAAGGGCGTGCTTTTGGCCCTCGGGTTGTATATGGCGCTTCTGTTGCGTTTAGTGCAGAATGCTCAACGCGCGAAAGATCGCGCGGGAATGTTTCTGGTCATGGGCGTGGCAGCGGCGCTTGGGTTCCATGTACTGGTAAACGTGGCAATGGTCATCGGGGCTATGCCGGTAACCGGCATTCCTTTGCCATTGATGAGTTACGGAGGTTCCGCCACGTTGTTTGTTTTCCTGGCGATTGGTCTGGTGATGAATGTCCGGCTTCGCCGCTTCGTCAACTGACCAAGCCGCCAGTACCGAGTGACGTCTCTGCTTCCGCGGAACGCACCGGAGAAGAATTGGATTTGTTGATCCCGGCTCGGCCGAGGTCGCAAGTAAGAAGGATTTTTAGAGTGAGGACAGCATCGTCCGCCGATCGCCCGGCTCGTTTCCGGCGACGGACCAGCCTCGACAGACTGAGGAATCATCTTTTAAGTAGCCCCGACCTAGTCGGGAGCTACGCCTCTGGCTTCGAACGCCAAGCCACTTCCCTACCAGTGTGGCCAACGTGCGTCCCGGCATTGCCGGGAGCGGCTCCGGTTTTTGGAAACTCCGACGGGCATACGCTCGCGGCGATGCTTCCTGGCAGTCTCGGCCAAGCCGGGGCTGCACAGAAGGGTGATTCCGGCTGCGCTGGAATTACGCATAAGGAGTTTTCATGTCGAAAGAATTGGTTATTTCCGCGGCCTCCCACGAACGGAGAGTCGCGATTCTTGAAGAAGGTCAGTTAGTCGAAATCTACATCGAGCGGGAAAAAGAGTTCGCTCTCGTCGGCAGCATCTACAAAGGAAAAGTTACCCGCGTTCTGCCAGGCATGCAGTCCGCTTTCGTGGACATCGGTCTGGATGGCGACGCTTTCCTGTATGTCAGCGATGTTTTTGAAAATCTCGAAGACTACGATCACGGGCACCCGCACGAGCAGCCGCAAACTTCCGTGGCACCGCTGCCCCCGGCTATTGGTGCTCCCGTGGAAGTGCTTCCAGGCGAATCTCTGGCCCGGGCCAGCGAGCACCACGAAGAAGCACACCACGACGAGTTCCATCAACACGAAGCCCACACTGTAGATGAACAGCACGCTTCCCACGAGGACGCTCCAGCCGCCGGGGACCAGCACTTGGAACATCACGACGCGCTTCCTTCTGCTCCCCCGGAAGAGCATCACGCCGAAGCGGCAGAGGAGCGCCAGCCGGACTCCAACGCCTCCGCGCCCCAGAATTTCGCGCCCCATTACAACCCAACACAAAACTATCCAGCCCGCGGTGGCAACGACCGTCCGGGACAGAGTTTTAGCCGGGGCGGGGATCGCGGCGGTGACCGAGGCGGGGATCGTGGCCGCGGGGGCCGTTGGGGACGTCGTGGCGGACGCCATCGCGGCGGACCACAGGGTGGTCCCGGCGGACGCAATCTTCCTCCTTCGAAGTACGCGTCGCCACAAGGCGGCGAATCCCGTGGATACGATAATCGCGGCGGCGGACAGTCTCGCGGCTACGACAGTCGGCGTGCGGAGGTTCCGCGCAACTCCGCACCCTCCGTGACCCGTGCGCCCGAGGAAGAGATCCTTCTTCCCGGCGAATCTCTGGCAAAGTACCGCAACAAGCCTGCCGTCGCGCCGGCTCCTGTTCCCGTTGTTGAGCATGAAGCACGCGAAGAGCGTCCTGCTGTCGAAGAAATTGCACCACGCGCAACCTCCAATCTCCCTGCCGCTGCCGCGACCGGCGGCGTTCCTCGGCGGTTTTCTGGCGGATTGCCCCGTTGGCTTCTGGCAGATGCCGGCGCCGAAGTAGAAGCGGCGCCCTCAGGAGAAACTGTGGACTCCGTTGGCGAATCTCCTGCCGCGGGTGACTCTCTATCTGAACCTCTACAAGAGCCAGTTGTTAACCATGTGGAAGCACAACGGAATGACGTTGAACTGAACGAGGATCAAGTCGCCGCGCTCGCCTCCAGTTTCGTCGAAGCCAAGCAAGAAGAGACCTCGGACGCAGTGGAAGCTGACGCCATCGTCGGCGGCGCCGAATTCGACGAAGAAGAGGAAGAAGAGACAGAAGCCGAAGAAACCATCGTCACGGAAGTTTCGCAGCTCTCCGCGGAAGAAGCCGAGGAAGTCGAAGCCGGCCGCGCCGCTAGCCGCGCGGAATTTGCCGCTGACGTGGCTCAGGAGCATGCCGAACACGCCGCTGCTCACGGTTCACACGAGCATGGCGAACAGGAACATGTCGAACACGAATACGTCGAAGCGGAGCATGTTGAAGAGGAAGTGCTATCCGCGGCCGCTCACAGCGAATCCGTTGCGCAAACCCCTGCGGTCATCGAAGACGACGCAATTCTCCTCCCTGGCGAGACTCGGGCGCCGCGCATTGGTGGCCCCGCGGCTCCTCGCGAGGATTTTCCGCGTGATTCCGCCCGCATCGGCGGCAACCCACGTTCACGCTTCCAGCGGCCGTTCCGCAGCGGCGGACGCGACCGTGGTCGCAGCGGACGCCCGGACAGCCGTGGCGGACGTCCCGATCGCGGCGGACGCCCTGGCGGGCCGCGATTCGAACGCCGCGGGCCAGGTGGTCCAAGGCACAACCGTGGCTATCAAGGCGGCCATTCCGGCCCATCGCGCCGTCCCCAGCTCATTTCCGAAATGCTGAAGGCCGGCCAGGACGTGGTCATCCAGATCGCCAAGGAGCCTCTCGGCAAGAAGGGCGCGCGCATCACCAGCCACGTCGCTTTGCCGGGCCGCTTCCTTGTCTATATGCCCACGGTTCATCACACGGGGGTTTCACGCAAGATTATCTCCGCGGAAAACCGCTCGCGTTTGCGCCGTCTGGTCAGCGAAGCTGGAAACGCCTATCCCGGCGGCTTCATCGTTCGAACCGCGGCCGGCGGGGCCACGGACGACGAGATCCGCACCGACATCGAGTTTCTCGGCAAAACCTGGAACGAAATCAAGGAGCGTAGCGAGCAGCGCAAAGCACCTGCTCTGCTTCATCGCGACCTCAATCTCGTCGAGCGCATCCTCCGCGATTACGTTAGCGACGATTTCACCGGCATCTGGATTGACAACGAAGAGGAGTACGGCAAGATTGTCGAGTTCGTGAGCCGCTTCCAGCCCAAGCTCGTCAACAAGGTCAAGCTCTACACCAAGGAAACGCCGATCTTCGAAGAGTTCGGCATCCAGCACGAGCTCGACAAAGCGCTGCGCGCCAAGGTCTGGCTCAAGTCCGGCGGCTACATCGTCATTAACCACACCGAAGCGCTCGTAGCCATCGACGTCAACACCGGTAAGTTCGTCGGCAAAGGCTCCACTCGTCTCGAAGACACTATCGTCAAGACCAACCTCGAAGCCGTCAAGGAGATCGTCCGCCAGATTCGCCTGCGTGACCTCGGCGGCATCATTGTCGTCGACTTCATTGATATGGAGGAGCGCCGCAACCGCGAGAAAGTTTTGTCCGCGCTGCAACAAGCCCTCGAAGAAGACAAGGCCCCGTCAAAGGCGCTTTCCTTCAACGAGTTCGGTCTGGTCTGCATCACCCGTAAGCGCACTAAGCAGGCTCTCGAGCGCGTCCTCTGCCAGCCGTGCCCGTATTGCACCGGCTCCGGTATGGTCAAGTCCATCCCCACGCTGTGCTATGAAATCCAGGCCGAAGCGCGCAAAATGGCGACTCCCGATCACGAAGGCCCGAACCTCACCATTCGCGTGAATCCGGAAATCGCCAAAGCCCTGAAGACCCGCGAGTCCATGCTCATCGACGAACTCGAGCAAACCTCGCACAAGCACGTCATTATCCAGTCCGACGCCACCCTTCATTGGGAGCAGTACGACATCTACTAGTAGGACAGGCATTCTTGCCTGTCTTCTTGAAGGTTTGTAGGGGCGCAGCAACTCTGCGCCCTTCTTGACACTGCTCCCGCGATCGCCCCGGCCGAGTTAATCGTCCGGGCCCCTTTCTTAGTTTTTTCTCCATGCCACTGTCTGACTCCCCCAGGAATGGAAAGCGCCAAAACCTAAGAAAAAGCTGTAACTATAGGCGCGCCGACTGAGTAAGTAGTGATAGAGAGTGGCAGATGGAGCTGTTGGAGCGTTTCGCGTCGGGCGACCTGGAAGCCTTCGAGGCGCTGTTTCGGCAGCACCAGAAGGAAGTTTACGCCTGGATTGTCCGCATCGTTCGCGACACCGGTATCGCCGAGGATCTCACAGTGGAAACTTTCTGGCGCATCTACAAGGCTCGATCTCGGTTCCAACCGCAGGGCAATTTCCGCGCCTGGGCGCGCCGGATCGCTACCAACGCCGCGTTCGACCATCTCCGGCATTCGCATCGCGAAACCGACCTGCCCGAAGATCTCCCTCGCGCAAACGACGCGGATCCCGCAATCCGCCGCGAGGCCCGCGACCGCATTAGGGTGGCTTTCCACGAGCTGCCGGCAAAATACCGCCTCGTGGCAACCCTCGCCTTAATCGAAGAAGAGCCGTACAACAACATCGCCGAGGCCGCGGGCATTTCCGTTGCCCTCGTCAAAGTCCGCGTGTTCCGGGCAGTTCGAATCCTGCGCAAGAAGCTCAACTCTTCTGGCGTGGAGGTCAATGCGAAATGAGCAGTGAAGAGAATCACAAAGAGATGAAAGATCTCCTCAAGCAAGCGATCCCGCCTGCACAGGACACCGAGCTCCGCCGCGACCTCTGGCCGCAAATGCTCCGCAAGCTCGAGCAGCAGCCGGCCCCTGCGCTGCATGTTCCCTGGTTCGATTGGGCGCTCGCCGCGATTTTATGCGCAGTGCTTGTTTTCTTTCCAGGTTCCATTCCGGCGCTGCTATATCACCTGTGAAGATGGAGGCCTTATGAGTCAGCATATTTATCTGCGCGCGTACATGGCGGGCATCGTTGTGCCCACGGTTTTTCTCCTTGTCGTTGCCACTGTTTTTACGATCGCCCGTTACGTTTACAACATTCCCGTCCCCGTGGAGCGCGTGATCGTCTTCCCCATGGCCGTTGTTCCCAACGCCTGGGGTCTTTGGAACGTTCTCTTCGTTGCGCTGCGTTCGCGCCTGCAACTCTCCATCGGCCTCCACGGCGCTCTTTTGCCGATTCTATTAGCACCATTTGGAATTGTAATTGCGAGTCTTCTCAATCTTCCCGTCCCTAACTTTGTAACACACGCTTTTCCGATCGCCGCGCCCGTCGGGCTGCTCGTCTACTACTTTGCGTGGAAATATCTGGTCAGCTTTCTGAATCGAGTTCAAGAGATTGCTTGAAGCCTGCTGCGCCCGACCTGTACCGACGGCCAGTGTTTGATTTGCGCAAGCCGCAGTTTTTCGGGGTTGCCTCGTCTCCTCCACGCAACTAAAGTGATTGCACACTGCTCCTCCCACCCGGAGCTAAACTACATTTCTGTACCATTTAAGGGAGGAAGTATGTGGAATAAGCAGCAAGCTGTAGCCGACGCGCCCGCCGCTCCGCCAGTTCAAACCGCGACATCGCCGGTTGTTCCGTTCAACGCTCCTTCAGGAACGCGGCTCGGCAACGCCAGCGTACGTGAAACTGCTCGTCTGGGTGCTAGCCTGGCAATCAAGGGACATATTACCGGCACCGAGGA
>DASQYT010000035.1:0-2404 GCA_035639075.1 Candidatus Elarobacter sp. | reverse complement strand
ACGCTTGTTCGCCATCGGCAGTTTGAAGGCAACCGAGTTGGGAGGATCCATGGTGCGAGTTCGCGGCAGTGCCGCAAAAATCATGCTCCCGCGATACGCACCCAAAAAGCCGAACATGGGACGAAGCTTCACCTGCGGCCAACCTGCAACTTCCTCGACCAGGGCCGCCGACCAGGCTTTCATCTCTTCGGAGATTTTATGGAGCTTGGGGCGGGCACGCTTCATGCAGGGAGCTAATTACGAATGCCAGCAATTAAACGCTCTACTTCATCTTTCATTTCCGTGGTCAGCGGTAGCAACGGCAGCCGTGCTATGCCGCCGTAATAGCCATTGAAATCCATCGCGTACTTCACGCCAGGAATTCCGAGGCCGCCCACAACCTTTTCCGAGGCAGTCGCAATCCGCTCTTGCTTGGTGTGGGCGAGTTCGTGATCGCCTTCCTTCCAGGCGGTATAGATTTCATAGCAAGCTGTCGGCGCCGGACACGCGAACGCCAATATCCCGCCTACTGCGCCAGCATCGAGCGAAGATTGTAGCTTGTGCGCCGCGCCTACCAGGACTTGGAATCCGACTTCTTTTTGCCGGGTTTTCAGACTGCCGACGATAGTGACCGCTGACGAAGACGGTGGAAGAGCGGGCGTTTCACCCGTCCGGCCGGGAGGGGATGCTCGCCCTCCATCAACGCATGTAGAACCAGCTTCGCCCGCGAGCACCGCCACGGGCACCAGTTCCCCGCCGTTACCTGTTCCAGCCTTCAACATGCGAGGTGTGACTGCGTCGAAGGTTTCTGTGACTGTGGCACTACGCTTCACGTGGCGCGTCCCTTGAACCATCTCGCGGACTTTCTCTACGTCGCCACCGGATTCTTTTATGCCGATGATGTTTGGGTGTTCGGCCAACTCGATGACGACCTCGGCGGGAATGTCATATTGGGTGAACGATGGGACGTTATACACCATGACCGGCAGCGGCGACCGATCTGCAACAAACCGGTAGAACGCCAGCATGTTCGCAGGCTGCATCTGTTTTTTGTGATAGTGCGGCGTGCGTACCATGGCAACGTCATAGCCGAGCTCTGCCGCGTATTCAGTGAGTTTCAGAGTTTCGATCGCCGACTCAACCCCGCTCCCCGCAACCAGCACCTTGCTCGGCGTAGCTGCTTCGCGCGCAACTTTTAGCACATCCCGCCGCTCCTGATCAGAAAGCATGATGGCTTCGCCCGTCGATCCCAGCACAGCAATTCCAGCGGCCGGAGTTTTGGAGTAGTGCTCAACGTTAGCTTCGAGCTTTTTGAAGTACACGTTGCCGTCGGGATAGAACGGGGTGGTAATCGGAGGAAAGATGCCGTGAAGGAGCATCAGATCGCTTTAGCCTCGACCCTTAGCCTATCAGTTCTCATTCCATTTCGGCACGCTCCCGGTAGAGATGAACAGCAACATTGAATCACTGATTTGAAGCCTTGGGGAACTAACACAAGGTGGTTCAATTTTGCTCGACACTCAATGTCCGGGTACGGCTGGTTACAAGCTACAATAGTTCGGTAATTCTGAGGTAATCCATGTCATCTACCCGCGCGGCCCATCCGCAGGCCGTATCCACAGAAACGCCTCCGGTTCCACTTACCATCGAGGGCTACAGCGTGCTGCACCAGATGATGCGAGTACGCTGGCCGGCGTGGCGCGAGCTTTCTGCCGCTCAAAAAAATGAAATTGTTAATGAGGCGAGCACCGCGCTGGCGAAGATGGAACAGAGCGCGTCCGGGCAATCGGGATTGTATTCGCTGCTGGGACACAAGGGCGATTTGATGCTCGTGCACTTCCGGCAATCTTTTGATGAATTGAATCAGGCGGAGCTGCAGTTAGCTCAGTTGCGGTTGAGCGACTATCTCGAGCCGACGACTTCTTATCTTTCGATTATCGAACTCGGGCTGTACGAATCGACAATCAAAGCGTATCGCGATCTCTCCGACCGGGGCGTGGAACCGCATTCTGAGGAATGGAAGCGAGGGATCCAGGACGTTTTAGAGCGGCAAAAAGAGGCCATGCATCCGCGCTTGTTCCCTGAGCTGCCCAGGCATCGCTACATCTGTTTTTATCCCATGGACCGGCGGCGGGGCGAGGAGAAGAACTGGTACACGCTGCCAATCGAAGAACGCGGCCGGCAGATGACCGAGCACGGGCTCGTGGGGCGGCGTTACGCGGGCGAGGTGAAGCAGATTATTACGGGATCGATCGGCTTCGACGATTGGGAGTGGGGAGTAGAGTTGTGGGCGGACGATCCGCTGGTGTTCAAGAAATTGATTTACGAGATGCGATTTGACGAAGTCAGCGCAGTGTACGCGTTGTTCGGGCATTTCTACGTGGGAGTGCGTTGCGCGGCGGCAGATCTGGGAAAGCTGTTGAGT
>DASQYT010000034.1:0-5399 GCA_035639075.1 Candidatus Elarobacter sp. | reverse complement strand
AGCACATCAAGGCAAGTACCCGTAATGCTGACGAGCGCGACAGTGTGGTGATCCACTTGAGGATTGTAGGCCTAAAACGTTACTGACTAGCGGTCTGGTCTGGCTTCGATGGATGCCCTCAGCGCTTTCGTGACTTCGCCGGCGATGTCGTCCTGGACCATCAAGATGTCGTCGAAGGGGCGATCGTAGGTTTCCGACCAAACAACGTAACCGTTGTCGGCGCGAATCAAGCGAACGTCGACGCGCACTCTCGCGCCTGACTTGCGAACACTGCCATCGAGTACATAGACGACACCCAGCGTCTTGGCGATATCGGGGATGGTTATTTGCGGAGTCCCATGCGCGCGCGGCCAGAGTTTGCCCTTGAAATAGAACGAGGAGGTAGGAGGCGGTACGCGAAGGCCAGGAATTTTGCTGAGTTTGTCGATCAGTTCCTCGGTCATACCGTCGGCGAAGGGCTCCTGGTTCATGTCGTCGGTCAGGTCGAGAAACGGGAGCACCGCGATGGATTGCTGTGGCTGGGGAGGAACGGCGGCCGAAGCGGAGTGATTGTTGTTCGCGACTTTGCCGTAGAGCAGGAAAGCAACGACTAGGGCGAAGCAAAGCGCCGCGGCGGCGGCCAGCGTGAAGCCGGCCCTGAAGCGCGGACGCGGCGAATTCACTTCTGCGCCCGTTTGGGTGATGGGCTGATCCGCCCAGGGACTGACCGTCGCGATCATCCGATACCCAAGTCGCGGCACCGTCTCGATGTAAGTGGGCTGCTTGGGGTCGTCGTCCAGCAGACGGCGGAGCGACGCCACCGCCTGGTAGACAGAGTCGGGAGCGACCGTAACGTCAGGCCAGACTTGGGTGAGCAGGTCATCGATGCTGACGACCTCGCCGGAATGCTCCGCGAGGGAGAGCAGCAGCCGCATCGTCCGCACCTCTACGCGGGCGATCTCGCCATCCCGTGAAATCTGGCCGGACGCCGGATTGACACACCAGGCGCCGATGCGAAGCATTACCGCGGTTGTGCGTTCCATGGAGGGTTGGCTACTACCGTCTGTTTCAAATAGAAAGCGACGCTCGCCGAATATACCACACTGTCGATATACGCCGACCGCGGCCAGTCTTGAGCTTAGGACGCTACTCCGCCTTTGCCAGCGCCGAGGCAGCGTGCTTTCAGAACTATTCAGAGTGTTTCAGACCTGGCTCAAGACTTCTCGCGTCTCACCTGGATAGCGTGGCATTGCGGCTTGCGAAACAAATAAGAGGTGAAAGGGAGGATCGAATGACTGGAGACTCGGCTCCTAGGCTATCAGGGAAAAGAAACGCTCTATTGGCAATTGCCGTGGGCGGTGGGATTGCGGGGACTTTGGACCTTCTGCAAGCTTGCATCCTGTTCGGATGGAACATTCCGCTCGTGATTGCCGGAGGCTTGCTTGGGCGGGGGGCTTTCCATGGGGGCGTCGGCACCTATGGGTTGGGCGTCTTCCTGCACTTCTTCATCGCTTGCTCGGCGGCCGCTACTTACTATGCGGCAAGCCGTAAGCTGCGTTTTATGACGGAACACCCGCTGGTGTGCGGCTTGTTCTTTGGCGCCGCGGTGGAAGAGCTAATGAATCTTATCGTTTTGCCGCTCTCCGCGCTTCACGCAAAAGGCCCTTACAAACTTGATGACTTGATTCTAGGATTGCTTGTGCACATGGTGGTGGTCGGGCTTCCGATTTCCTTCAGCGTGCGGCGGTTCGCGAAATAGTAGTCACCAAATTCGGCATTTTCATCCGCCGGATATCCTAATTACTGGCCAGTTTGGTGTAGGCTTTCCAGCGGAGAAAACCATGTTTAAGCTCAGACTTCTTCAATTGCCGCTTCTTTTTTTGGCATTGACTTCCCAAGCGAGCGCGCAGTTCGCGCACACTGACCACAAACAAATCGTAGATGCCGCTGGCAAAGCACTTCTTGTTCGCGCGACAAATCTGGGCAATTGGCTGGTGCCAGAGGGTTACATGTGGCTGTTCCAAGGCGGGCCGCAATCTCCCAGTGAGATCCGCGCGCTGGTGTTGGAGTTGCTTGGGCCCGAAGGTTCGGCAGCATTCTGGCAAAAGTACCGCGAGAACTACGTATCGCGGGAGGACATCGCGCTACTCCACCGGGCCGGGTTCAACGCCATTCGAGTTCCTTTGCACTACAGCTTTCTTGAAAGCGACGACGCGGAGGGTTTCAAACTGCTGGACCGGCTGATCGGTTGGAGCCGCGCGGAGAATCTATATGTGGTCCTTGACCTGCACGCCGCACCGGGCGGACAGACGGGTGCGAACATCGATGACAGCGCCGGATATCCGTGGCTTTACCAGAGTCCGCAGGAGCAAGAGCACCTGATGGCGATCTGGCGGCGGCTAGCGACACACTATCGCGATGAGGCGACCGTGCTCGGTTATGACCTGCTGAATGAGCCGATTCCGCATTTCCCCAGGCTGGCGCCTTTGAATCCTTTGCTTGAACCGCTCTACAAGAAGTTGTCGCGGGAAATACGAAAGGTTGATGCCCACCACATTCTCTTTCTGGGTGGCGCGCAGTGGCACACTAACTTCTCCGTCTTTGACAAGCCTTTCGATGCGAACACCGCATACACTTTCCACAAATATTGGACGGCGCCGGATGAGAGCGTAATACGTCAATACATTGATTTCCGCGAACGCTATGACGTGCCGATCTGGATGGGCGAGTCCGGGGAAAATACCGATGAGTGGATCGCGCAATTCGCGAAAACGCTTGAGAAAAACAACATTGGATGGGCTTTCTGGCCGTATAAGAAGATGCAAAAGCCTTCGGCGATCGTCAGCATTATCCCGCCTGCCGATTGGGAAAAGATCGTGGAGTTCGCAAAGCTTCCGCGGGGCACAGGGCATGTGGAAGAACGGCTGAAGGCCCGTCCAGAGCAGGAAACGATCAACCGTGCTTTCGCCGAGCTGCTGGAGAGCGTCCGACTGCAAAAGTGCCGCGTGAATGAGGGATATTTAAGAGCGCTGGGGATGAAGTCAGATGTTGCGCCGGTCAGTGCGGGAGGGCCGGCGAACTGAACCGTGCTTCAATCTTTAATTCACTCGATGCGTGAGCCCGCTGGCCTCAGCTTCGCCTGGCGAGGACCGATTCGCTCCCTGAAATTGACATGTTTGGATGTTCCAGTGGTGGCAGGATACACTGGCGGACTGATTTTGCGAAGGAGGGCGCATGCGGGCGGTGGTGACGGGGGGAGCGGGGTTTCTGGGATCGCATCTGTGCGAGCGCTTGCTGAATGAGGGATGGGACGTCCTGGCGCTGGATAACCTGATCACTGGCGTCGATTCCAACGTCTCGCAGCTAATGAATCATCCGAAGTTCCGCGTCGCGCGCGGAGACGTCTCTAATTACATCGATGTGGCAGGTCCAGTGGATTACGTGTTGCATTTCGCATCCCCTGCAAGCCCGGTGGACTACCTCAAGCTGCCCATCCAGACCCTGAAGGTCGGCGCATTAGGCACGCACAACGCACTGGGCCTCGCACTTGCCAAGAATGCGAAGTTCTTTCTGGCTTCGACGAGTGAATGCTACGGCGATCCGGAAATTTCACCGCAACACGAGGAATACTGGGGACGTGTGAATCCCATCGGGCCCCGTGGCGTTTACGACGAAGCTAAACGCTACGCCGAAGCGATGACCATGGCGTATCACCGGTATCACAAGGTGGACACGCGTATCGTGCGAATCTTTAATACCTATGGGCCGCGGATGCGGCTAAACGACGGCCGCGCGCTGCCCAACTTTGTGTATCAGGCACTGAGCGGCAAGCCACTGACGATTTATGGAGATGGAAAACAGACGCGCAGCTTTTGCTATGTGTCCGACCTGATCGAGGGGATCTATCGGCTGATGATGTCGAACGAGCATTTGCCGACAAACATCGGCAATCCGCAGGAGATTACGATTCTGGAGTTTGCCGAATGCATCCGGAAGCATTTTGACAATGCGCCGCCCCTTGTTTTTGAACCGCTGCCGCAAGACGATCCGAAGCGGCGCTGCCCGGACATCACGAAGGCGAAGCGTGTCTTGAAGTGGGAGCCCAAGATCGGCCTGGAAGAAGGACTGAAGCTAACGCTGGCATACTTCAAGGAAGCGTTCCATAAGAAGTGAGGGAGTAGGGATAGAACTATCTATGGAGACTGGGGTCCGAAAGAGGGCTCTAGTCGCGGCCGAAGGAGTAATATTCGAAGCCCTTTTCGCGCATGCCCTGCAGGGTATAAAGATTGCGGCCGTCGATCACCAACTTGCGGGCCATGAGTTTTCCGGCGCGATCCCAATCGAGCTTGCGGAAAACATCCCACTCAGTGCAAACCAGGGCGGCATCCGCGTCCTGCAAGGCCCGGTAAGCATCATCATGGTAATGGACTTGAGGAAAGAGGGCCTTGGTGCGTGGCATGCCTTCGGGGTCGGTGGCGTGCACGACGGCCCCTTCTTCGAGAAGGCGCTTGACAACTTCCAGCGCGGGAGCGAAGCGGATGTCGTCAGTGTTGGCCTTGAACGCCAAGCCGAGGACGGCAACGCGTTTGCCTTTCACCACCCATAGTGCCTGGCGGATTTTTTCAAAAAAACGGTCGATGCGCTGTTTGTTGACGCGCTCCGTGGCCTTCAGGATGTCGAAGTCCACGCCGACGGAGGCTGACAAGTGGATGAAAGCTTGCACATCCTTCGGGAAGCAGAAACCACCGTAGCCCAGCCCGGCCTTGAGAAATTGCCCGCCGATGCGGGGGTCGAGTCCCATGGCGTGGGTGACTTCTTCCACATTCGCGCCGATTTTTTCGCAGAGATCGGCAATCACGTTGGCATAACTGATTTTTAGCGCGAGAAAAGAATTGGAGGCGTGCTTGATGAGTTCAGCGCTGTTGATGGTGGTGACGAGGAACTCGGCTTTGCGGCCCGGGGGGCACGTTCCGTTGTGCACCGGGCAGCGGAAACTCCGTTCGAGAATCGGACGGTAGATCTCGCGCAGTTCCGCGGCGGAGGAAGGATCCTCGACGCCGACAACAATGCGGTCGGGATGAAAAAAATCCGCGACAGCGGTGCCTTCGCGAAGAAATTCGGGATTGGAGGCGACGCGGAATTTTACGTTGCTCTTTTTGGAATAAGCGGCAAGGGCGCGGCTCAGTTCGAGGCCGGTGCGCGCCGGAACGGTACTTTTTTCGACAACGAGTTTTGCCGATTTCGCTTCCGCAGCAATTTGCCGGGCGACGTTATCGATGGCCGAAAGGTCTGCCTCGCCGGAATCTTTCGGAGGGGTGCCAACACAGATGAAGATGGCGTCCCCAGCGCGGATGGCTTCACCGGCGTCAGCGGTATAGGAAATCTTTCCGGCTTGGTGAGCTGATGCGAGAATCTGATCA
>DASQYT010000033.1:0-11102 GCA_035639075.1 Candidatus Elarobacter sp. | reverse complement strand
TGCACGGTGAATTCGCGCGGCAGACGGGTGCACCCTTCGCGATGTTTCGGACGCCACTGTTGGCGCCGAGCGGGCTTCCCTGCAATGCGCCACCCTGGGGGACGGTTGCGGCGGTGGATCTCTTCGAGGGAAAGAAAGTTTGGGAGGTGCCGTTGGGAAGCTTCATTCCGGGCATGAAGACGGGAACGATCACGCTCGGTGGACCCATGGCAACGGCGGGCGGGCTGGTGTTCACGGCGGCGACGATGGACAACGGCTTGCGCGCGTTTGACTCCGAAACCGGCAAGGAGCTTTGGAAATACGATCTTCCAGCGGGCGGACAGGCTACGCCGATGACCTACACTCTGAAGGGCAAACAGTACCTGGTGATCGCCGCCGGGGGCCACGGAAAACTTGGGACCAAGCAAGGCGACTATGTGATCGCCTTCACGTTGCCCTGACGGATTCGGAAGAGAGCAACGTTTTCACCGTTTCTGCGTATCGACGGACACCCAAATGAATATCGCTCCTGAACCAGCCCAAAGTCTCGAGAACAAAAAAGCATCCCTCCTCACGGATGGGATGTTCATCGCCGTTATTCTTGCCCTCGCCAATTTTCTGATGCATGTCTACTTCAACAACCGCTACGGCTACTTCCGCGACGAGTTCGATTACATTTCCTGCGGTGATCACCTTGCGTGGGGATACGTCGACCAGCCCCCGCTGATCCCTTTGCTGATCCACATCTGCCGCGCCCTGCTGGGTGACTCCCTGCGCAGCATTCGCTTTATCCCGGCACTCGCCTCCTCCCTGTTGATCGTGCAGACTGCTGCAATCGCCCGCGAACTGGGAGGACGCCGTTACGCCCTCCTCCTCAGCGCTGTCTGCGCGCTCATTGCGCCGCAATACCTCTCCAACGGAAGCCTGCTGGGGACAAACTGTCTCGAACCCAACTTGTGGATGGGTTGCGCCTACTTCGCCATCCTGGCCATCCAAGGAAATGGTCCACGATACTGGCTCTGGTTTGGCGTGCTCGCGGGTCTTGGCCTTGAAGAGAAATACTCCATTGCTCTCTTCGGCCTCGGCATCGTCGTCGGTCTGCTGTTGACGGAGCAACGCCGAATCTTCCTCAACAAGTGGATCTGGCTCGGCGGGCTTGCTGCCCTCCTCATCTTCCTTCCCAATGTGCTCTGGAACATCAAGTACGACTGGCCGTTTGTTCAACTCATTCGGGGCGTCCGCGCGGAAGGCCGCGACGTGGTACTGGGGCCGTTTCCCTACTTCTTCCAGCAGACACTGCTTGTAAACCCCCTCACTGCTCCGATCTGGCTCGCGGGATTGTTTGCTTTGCTGTTCTCTATGCGATTCAAGCCCTACCGCGCGCTAGGATGGTGCTATCTGGTCTGCTACACGGTCTTTTTCATGCTGCATGGCAAGAACTACTACCTCGCTCCGGTTTATCCCATGTTGCTGGCCTCCGGCGCTGTCGTAATTGAGTCCGCGATTCATCGCACGGCGAATGCCGGACCGCATCGCCGATGGTTGAAACTGGTCATCGCGCTCGTCCTACTGGCCAGCGGAGCACACCTTACTCCGGTGGTGGTGCCGGTTCTTTCTCCTGACGGCTTTCTGGCTTACACGAAATATCTTCCTTTCAAGCTCCCGGTAATGGAACACGCCCACGCCAGGGCCGCCCTGCCGCAGTGGTACTCTGACCAGTTCGGCTGGAAAGAAATCGTCGATGAAACTGCTGTCGCCTGGAATCGAATCCCTGCCGCGGAGCGCCCGGGCTGCGGCATCTTCGCCCAGGACTACGGCCAGGCCGGCGCCATCGATTTCTTTGGCCGCCGCGCCGGACTGCCGCCAGCCCTCAGCGGCCATCAGACTTATTTTCTGTGGGGCCCGCGCGGCTACTCCGGCAACTGCATGATTGTCCTGGACGACAGAAGAGAGGTTCTCGAACGTCTCTGGGAACACGTGGAGTACGTTGGCACATCTGCTGACAACCCCTACGCGTTGGAAAAACAAATCGACGTCTTCCTTTGCAAGGACGCGAAATTCGGAACCCTCACCCAGCTGTGGCCGAAATTGAAGAGATGGCGCTAGGCGTCATTCACGACCTGGCGCGCCGCCAACTTCGATCCTGCGCCTAGCCCGAATATCATTGCCCTTCGTTTGCCGCGCGTCCCAGAGGTGGTTTTGCTTTCTGCGATACAATCGTTCCCGGAAAAATGACGAAATCAAAGGCCCACGGCCGAGGGCTGCGTCTCATCGCCGCCTTCAAATTATTGAAAGGCCTGGCGCTTCTCGCACTGGGCATCGGCGCGCTCAAACTTTTGCACAAAGACGTCGAAGCCATTATCGTGCATTGGATCAACGTTTTTCAGGTTGATCCACACAGCCACTACTTGCGATTGCTTCTTGAGAAGTTGTCGATTCTGGACGACCGGCGATTGAAGGAACTCAGCGTCGGCACATTTATTTATTCCGCTATTTTTCTGACTGAAGGCGCAGGCTTGGCCTTTCGTAAGAGCTGGGCCGAGTATCTTACGATCATCACGACCGCTTCCTTGCTCCCGCTGGAAGTCTACGAGCTCGCAAAGCACGCCAGCATCGGCAAAGTACTGGCGCTGGTGATCAATCTAGCCGTGGTTATTTACCTGGTCCTGGAGATTCGCAGGTCAAGGAAGCCGTCTTGACGGCTTCCCGCGCTGCATACCGGGGTTCTGCTTCAGGAGTACTGGCGAAACTCTACGGAATCGTCAGCGTGTACCCTTCGCGCACGAAGGTGGCGGCTTCTTGGCCTTGGTACCGGTAGATGACGATCAGGAATTTATCTGCGCCAACGGCCGGGTCGCCACCCAGGGCATTGTTGGTCACTACGAAACTCATTGCTCCGTCGCGGACCCGGGCGCGCAGCATATCCGTCACGTTGACGGTCCGTCCTTGAATGCCATAGTAGGCGCGGATGATCTTAAGGCCATTCCAGTCATCGCGATCGCGATCACCGTATCTTGCAGGGCGGTCATCCCAGTCATCGCGCCGCGCCTCCTGCATGCGTACGTCAAACATGCGCACTTCCACGAAGCCACCTTCTTTGTAGTCCCATTCGCGCTCGACGAAGCCACCCCTGTTGTTTTCGCGACGTCGGGCAAAGATGCGGAGCGATTTATCGGCCCCCACGGCGGGATCTCCGCCCATGGTTTGGTTGGTGATCGCGACTCGCCCATTCACGCCGCCGCGTCCGACGAGATCCTTAAGAATATCGGTGACATCCGTGCGTCGATTCTTGAAACCGTACTCCGCGCGCACGATCTGCCAGCCTTCATCCTGTGCGACTACTCCGGCGCTAAAAATGCCGGCGCCAATCGCGAAAATAACCACAGCGATGACAAACAACACGTATCGATTTGCAAGCTTCATTCAAGACTCCTTCAGGGCGAAGGCCCTCCGTACTCTTTTCCTCACTTTAACCCTGATTCCCGCTTCTGCTAATCCCCAATGCAACTACAGTTGTCCTGAATGTCTACAGCGCCGGAGGGGCATCGGTTGGTTGCGGGTTCCCGTTTTATTTCTAGCATTGGCACTATCAAGGCTTGACGTTGCGCGTTGCACTTGGCGAATAAAGACAGCTAAACTTCGAGTCCTATGAAATGCAGGCTCTTCGTCCTGGCTTCGATCATCCTTTTTGGCCTCCCCGTACTCGCCGATCAACCCAAGGCCCTTTTCTACCTAACGCGTGATCATAAGTCCGTACGCTCCTTCCTGGCTCATGCCGACAAAATCGACATCCTCGTTCCCACGTGGTATTCCGTCGATTCGAATGGCCTCGTCTCCGGTGGCCCCGATTCGCTCGTCCTCGAAACAGCCCGCCAGCACCATGTCCCCATCATGCCGATCGTGGTTAACGGCGAATTTTCGCAGGAAGACCTTCACAAACTGCTTGCCAATCGGGCGGCTTACGAAACGATGGCCAGCAGGCTTATGGCCGCCTGCAAGGAGAACGGCTACATAGGCATCCAGGTGGATTTCGAGAACGTTCACTGGACGGACCGCAGTGCATTTTCCACCATGGTTGCCAATGTCGCCTCGGAGTTTCATGCCGTCAAACTCCAGCTCACCGTCGCCACCGTGCCGAATGCCCCGGGCGCGCCCGGCGAGGGCGGATTTTCCAAATGGATCTACGAAAATTGGCGTGGGGCGTACGACTTGACAGCGCTCGCGCAAAGCGTGGATCTCATCTGCTTGATGACTTATGACCAGCACACGCGCTGGACGGCGCCCGGTCCCGTTGCCGGATGGGCATGGACCACCGGCAACCTCGATTACGCTCTCAAGTCTGTGCCTCGGGAAAAGCTTTCGCTGGGCATCCCGCTCTATGGCTATCATTGGTTCGCTGGCACTCCCACAAAGGCTCCTCCGCAACCCGGCTTCCCTCCGACGGACAAGCCCAATCCAAGCGCCGAGTACATCGCCACCGACGATGCGTTGGATCTTGCCAGGGTTTATGGAGGCCACGTGGAGTGGGATTCCGCCGACCGTTCTTCCTGGTTTTTCTTTTATCGCGATGACATGCGCGAATGGATTTTTTTCACCGACGCGCACACCTTCCGCGAGCGCTATTCCCTGGTGAAAGACCGCGGCCTGCAGGGGTTTTGCTCCTGGGTTCTTGGGACGGAGGACGCTGCCATCTGGGATCTCTTGCCTTCGCACAAGTGAGCGGGCAGCACGCGATCGTTTCGCCTGTTGCGATTTGCAAATCCTGGGGTCTTCCCTCATCATTACTAATTTGTTTGGGGACGCAGCACGCTTCTGCTGCGGTAATTCTTGTTCTAGGTTCAGTCTTACCGTCGATCGCATTCTGATCGTTCAACAAAAAGGAGCGGCATGGAAAAGCCTTCCAAAATCGCGCCCGCCAAGGGGAAACTGGGGATCCTGCTTCCGGGCATGGGCGCTGTCAGCACCACCTTTATGGCTGGAGTGGAGCTTGTACGCAAAGGCAAGTCCCAGCCCGTGGGATCGCTTACGCAGATGGGCACGATTCGGCTGGGCAAGCGTACGGACGCGCGCTCGCCACTCATTAAGAAATTTGTCCCGCTTGCCGAGCTGTCGGACCTCACCTTCGGCGGCTGGGACATTTTCAAGGACAACGCTTACCAGTCCGCGGCGAATGCGGGCGTCCTGAATCCGCAGGACCTGGGAAAGGTGAAGCCCTTCCTATCCACTATCAAGCCGATGAAGGCCGCGTTCGATCACGATTTCGTGAAGATGATCGACGGTCCAAACATCAAGAAGGGCAAAAACAAGTATGAGATGGCGCTGCAAATCAAGGAAGATATCGCCAACTTCCGCAAGGCTTCGCGCGCCTCCCGCCTGGTAACCTGCTGGTGCGCGTCAACGGAATCGTTCGTCAAGCCGGAAGAGGTGCACTCCACGCCGGAAAAATTTGTCGAGGCCATGCAGTCCAATCATCCGGCAATTGCCCCTTCTATGCTTTACGCCTGGGCGTCGGTGACCAGCGGCGTGCCTTTTGCCAACGGCGCGCCCAACCTGACCGTGGATATCCCCGCGATCCAGAAGCTTGCACACGACCACAACGTGGCCATCTGCGGAAAAGATTTCAAGACGGGTCAGACGTTGATGAAGACTATTCTCGCGCCGGGCTTCAAGGCTCGCATGCTGGGGCTGGAAGGCTGGTTCTCCACCAACATCCTCGGCAACCGCGATGGCGAAGTTCTCGAGGACCCAGGTTCCTTCAAAACCAAGGAGGTGTCCAAGCTCAGCGTCCTGGAATACATTCTTCAGCCACAGTTGTACCCACAGCTTTACGGCACGATGTGCCACAAAGTGCGCATCAACTACTACCCGCCGCGCGGCGACAACAAAGAAGGCTGGGACAATATCGACATCTTCGGCTGGCTTGGCTACCCGATGCAAATCAAAGTGGACTTCTTATGCCGCGATTCAATTCTGGCAGCGCCCATCGTGCTCGATCTCGTGCTGTTCCTCGACCTAGCGCAACGCGCGGGTATGCGCGGTATTCAGGAATGGCTCAGCTTTTACTTCAAATCGCCGATGACCGCGCCCGGGCTGTACCCCGAGCACGACCTCTTCATTCAGTCCATGAAGCTGAAGAACACGCTCAGGTGGATGAAGGGCGAGGACCTCATCACCCACCTCGGCCAGGAGTATTACGACTAGTTCGAGCTAACCGGCGTGGGCGGCAGCGGATTTTGCCTCGACGGCGTCGAGAACGCGAGCCGAATAAATCAAAGCGGCCCCAGCGTTCATGCTGACGGCCACACCCAGGGCTTCGGAAATCTCCTCCCTGGTCGCGCCAGCCTTCAGAGCGGCGTCCGTGTGGAATACGATGCAACCGTCGCAACGAGTGGTGACGGCGACAGCAAGGGAAATTAACTGCCGCGTCTTTTCGCCCAGTTTGGTCGTCTTCGAGTTGGCGGCGCTCAACGTCTGGTACCCGTGAAGCGTGTCAGGCGAAAGCTTGCCAAGCTCGCCCACTCTGCCACCGATTTCCTTATGGTATTGATTCCAATCCATGACCATGGTGATTCTCCTGTCTTGAGAAGTTCGGGTCGCGCGCGATTATACTCCCCGCCCGTGCGAATATGATATCTTCCCAGTTCACCCGAACCTGCCAGATGCTAAGGCGGTCGTAGCGGTGTGGCGCACCCTCTCCTCGTGTGCCGCCGAAGCAGTGGAACTTATTCCAAGGAGCCGTATTCATGAAGAGTTCGTATAACGGGAACGTTGTTCCCTCCCAAGGCAAGCCGATCGGCTACAGCGGCGGCGAGCTGCAAGTGCCGGACACTCCGATTATTCCGTTCATTGAAGGAGATGGCACGGGACGAGACATCTGGAAAGCGTCGCGGCGGGTGTTCGATGCGGCCGTGGAGCACGCTTATGGCGGCAAACGCCGCGTGGCTTGGTTCGAAGTTTTCGCCGGCGAGAAAGCGTTCAAGACCTTCAACGAATGGCTGCCGAATGATACGGTCGAGGCGATCCGCGATTTTCGTGTGGCTATCAAAGGCCCCCTTACCACTCCAGTCGGAGGCGGTATACGCTCGTTGAACGTCGCGCTGCGGCAGCTCTTGGATCTCTATTCCTGCGAACGACCCGTGCGCTATTTTAAGGGTGTGCCTTCTCCGGTTCGCGAGCCGGAAAAAATGGACGTGTTCATCTTCCGCGAGAATACCGAAGACGTTTACATCGGCATCGAGTGGAAATCCGGCTCCCCGGAAGCGAAAAAACTCCTCGAATTCCTGAACAACGAAATGCTGAAAGACGGTAAGAAGCAAATTCGCTGGGATTCCGGCGTAGGCATCAAGCCCATGTCTCCGACGGGAACGAAGCGCCTGGTCCGCCGCGCCATCAAGTATGCTCTTGCAAATAAGAAGAAGAGCGTGACGCTGGTACACAAGGGCAACATCCAGAAGTTTACTGAGGGCGGCTTCCGCGACTGGGGCTACGAACTGGCGCGCGAAGAGTTTCGCGCGCAGACGATTACCGAGCGCGAGAGTTGGATAGTCGACAATCGCGACAAGAATCCGTCGCTCTCAGTGGAGCAAAATGCGGCGATGATCGAGCCGGGACTCGAACAAGCCACAGATGCATTCAAGAAAACGGTCTACGCCGAAGTAAAGCAAACGCTCGACTCAATTTACACAACCCACGGCAAGGGACAGTGGAAACAGAAGCTCATGATCAACGACCGCATCGCCGACTCCGTCTTTCAACAAGTGTTGATGCGCGCCGATGAATACAGCGTTCTGGCCACTTCCAATTTGAACGGAGATTATTTGTCCGATGCCTGCGCCGCGCAGGTGGGTGGCCTCGGCATGGCGCCGGGCTCAAATATAGGCGATGGTTTCGGCGTCTTTGAAGCCACCCACGGCACCGCTCCAAAGTATGCTGATAAAGATGTGATCAATCCGAGTTCGGTGATGTTGTCGGGAGCAATGATGTTTGAGTTCCTCGGGTGGAAGGAAGCCTCGAGACTGATTGAGGATGGCATCGCCCGCACCATTCAACAGAAACGCGTGACCTACGATCTCGAACGCCTGATGCCGGGCGCGACGAAAGTGGGCACCTCCGCGTTTGCGTCCGCCATCATTGAAAACATGAAAGGCGCCGCCGTGGCCCGCTAGCAAAAGAAGTTTGTTCACCACACAAGGAGAGGCATGAGCAGAAAAAAAGTGACCGTAGTTGGCGGCGGATTCGTGGGCTCGACCACCGCACAGCGAATCGTCGATATGGAACTGGCCGACGTCGTGTTGACCGACATTTTGGACGGCCCGCCCGCTGGCAAAGCGCTGGATATGATGGAATCCGGCCCGATCACCCGGACGGATTCGTGCGCGACGGGCATTTCCACGGCGAACGGCGATTATTCCGCGACGGCTGGGAGCGACGTGGTCGTGATCACGGCCGGTTTCCCGCGCAAGCCGGGGATGAGCCGCGACGATTTGCTGAAAGCCAACTACGACGTGGTGAAAGCCGTCGTCGAACAGATCGTAAAGCATTCGCCAAAGTGCATCATTATTGTGGTGACGAATCCCCTCGATGCTATGGCCCAGGCAGCGCTCAAGGTCAGCGGCTTCCCGAAAAATCGCGTCATTGGAATGGCGGGCGTGCTGGACTCCGCGCGCATGAGCACGTTCGTGGCGATGGAGTGCAAGGTCAGCGTGGAAAACGTGCACTCTTTTGTCCTCGGCGGTCATGGCGACGACATGGTGCCGCTGCCGCGTTATTCGACCGTTGCGGGGATTCCTCTCCCCGATCTCCTGCGAAAGGAGCGCATCGACGCCATCGTGGAGCGCACGCGCAAAGGCGGCGCCGAAATCGTGAACTTGCTGAAGACCGGCTCGGCTTATTACGCGCCCTCCGCAGCGGCAGTTGAGATGGTGGAGGCCATTCTCAAGGACAAGAAAAAAATCCTCCCTTGCGCCGTCTATCTCGAAGGCGAATACGGGATCAAGGGGCTGTTCGTTGGCGTGCCCGTCAAGCTCGGCGGGAACGGCGTCGAAGAAATCATCCAGATCAAGCTGACGCCGGAAGAAAACGCCGCCTTGCAAAAGTCGTCCGCGTCAGTGCGGGAGCTTGTGACTGTGCTCGGACTATAATTTCCACGAAGAGAACTCAGAGAGCGTGAAGTTCTGTGAAGAGAATGATGAAACGCTGGCTAGCACAGTTGATCGTGGGATTCTTGCCGATTTTGGGCGTTGCATTCGCCCAAAATAGAGAGGGCAGTGCAAATCCCGTTCGGGTCGCGCTAGTCAAGATGCCTTACGTGGGTGAACGCAATGTGCCCGATACTTCGCGTGGCCCCGATTATCTGGAACAAGGCGGAATCCAGAAGCTGCTCGAAGCTCAAGGCATCCAGACGAAACCGGTTTCGGCCACGGCGCTGACCGCCGACGAGGAGAAAGCCTACGGCTCGTGGAACAAACTCGCGCTAGCCAGCGGCGATCTCGCCAAACTGGTTTCCGAGGAGCGACGCAGCGGCTACCTTCCCGTCGGGCTGCTTGCCAATTGCAACGGCATGCTCGGCATGCTCAGCGGACTGCAGCATTCCGGCCCGGGCGCAAAGCCGTTGCGCGTCGGCATGGTTTTCATCGATGCTCACGGGGATTTCAACACGCCGGAGACTACGTTGAGCGGCATGCTGGGCGGAATGCCAGTCGCCATTGCCGCCGGGCAGTGCCTCACGCGGATGCGGCTCAAGGCAGGTCTGGAGCCGGCGCTGCCCACTCGCCACATCGTGGAGATGTGCGTGCGCGACACCGATCCCCTGGAACAGGAACTCTTGGACCGTTCTGACATTCAGCAGCTCACACTCGAAGACGTACGCACGCGTTCCGCGAATCTTCACCGCGAAATGAAGCGCCTATCCGAAGCGACAGACGTGATTTACGTTCACGTGGATATGGATGCGCTCGATCCGCGCGAAGTGTCCGGCCATCCACTGACCGTTCCCGGAGGCCCGACGAGCCTCGACTTGGCCGCTGCTTTGACTGAGATGTTCAAATACGAAAAGGTGGCCGCGTTTGGTGTTGCCTCAACTCCATTCGATGACCACGATAAAGGCGGCCTTTCTCGCCAAGCCGCCTATAATTTAATTCTCGGCGCGGTGAAAGGCGTGCAGCAACGGAAGAAAGAATAAGAGGCAATTACTCACCTTTTTGCTGCACACGGCCAGCGACATGTAATCTTTTAAACCGCTATTCGACTACCAGCCAAAGATCTTGCTCGCCCCATAAACCAAAGCCAGAGTAAAGCCCGCAATCACCACTTCGCCAATAGCTCCTACCGCGAACGGTCGGAGCCCCTGCTTGCGCAACTCACCAAAATTGGTACGCAGTCCAACACCCGCAAACGTCAGCAAAAACGCCCAACGCGAAAGATTGGCAAGCGCTCCGATCTGATCCTTGTTGAAGAAGTGATACGTCGCAAGAACTGAAATCAATAGGAAGCCGAGCACAAATTTCGGGAACTTCTGCCAGAGAAACGCGGCTTTGTTCCCTACTGCCTGCGCCTGTCCTTTGCTAGCCCAATAAATCGCGTAAGCAAGAACGACGAATCCAATCATGGCGTTGCGCGTGGACTTGACGAGGACGGCGAGTTTGCCGGCAGCATCCGAGTAGAGCGCTCCTGCTGCGGTGGCTTCCGCCGTATTGTCCACGCCGAGACCGGCCCACAAGCCGTAGGCATGGTCGCTGAGATGGAGAGCATGCCCGATCAACGGAAACGTGAAAAGCGCCAGCGCGCCAAGCGCGAGAATCGCGGCGATCGAGAACGAGGAATCCTCATCGTCCGCTTCAATGGCGCCCTTGGTGGCGATAATCGCACTGACGCCGCACACCGCCGAGCCGATCGCAAGCAGCGTGGTAAGTTTGGGCTTGAGCTTGAACAAGCGTCCGAGAAAGGTCATAAATGCGAGCGACCCAGCGATTTCGATGGCTACGAGAACCAGGCTGACGCCGCCGAGTTTCAAAATGTCGCCCAGCAGAAAGCGCGCGCCGAGCAACACAATTCCAGCCTTCAGCCAGAATTCATACGTAGCGACTCCCGTCCGGAAAATTTCAGGAACGCCCACTGTATTCGAA
>DASQYT010000032.1:0-3510 GCA_035639075.1 Candidatus Elarobacter sp. | reverse complement strand
CCCGCAAACATTTTGTGGACACGGATTTGGTTTTGCTCTTACTATTTTGCTGGGTGGGCGCCGTGCCCAGCGTGCGCACTTCCCGGGGAACCTCATGTTCAAGTATCTCAACTCACAGGGGGGAAGCGCTGATGGCGCAGTCGCAGCACGCTACATCATCATTCCACAAGCCGCTCCCGTATCTCTCACCCGGGCAAATCAAGGAAATCTGCGAAGCGGGCGAGACTTACATATCGGAGCAACGCAGCCGGTTTTTGGGGCGCGGCGCAAACTTGTCGCGCGGACAAATATCCAGGCTGTCCGCATTTTTCCGGTCCGACTTACTGAACTCGATCCGGCTGTTCGTTCTGGAAGACGATCGAGTTCCTAATCCACCGTTTTATCCCACGCTGCGCGCGATGGGCTTTGCCAGCCTGCCCGATTTTGCGCTGATGGCGGCGGTGACCTTCAAGGATGTAATCGTTTCGTACGAAGCGTGCTCCGAGGGAGTGCTTTTCCATGAGCTGGTGCATGCGGAGCAATATCGCCAGCTCGGCGTGGGCCGCTTCGCGGAACTGTACATTCGCGGATTTCTTTCCGGCGGCGGCTACGACGGGATCCCGCTGGAGGTCAACGCGTACTCGCTGGGGGCGCGCTTCGAGGATCGCCGCGAGGCGCGCTTTTCCGTTGAAGCGGAAGTTTCCTCTTGGATTAGGCGGGGCGCATTTTAGTTTTCAAGGAAGAGCGCAGGGCAAGGCTGCGGCTTCGCGGCAGCTCTTTATTAGCAAGATCATTTGGGAAACGGGCCGGCCACGATGGGACCTGAAAGGACAGGCTCCCAAGCCTGTTTGCAGTGGGCACATTGGAGTTCGCGCGCAGCAGCTTCATTGGCGCCCGAATGGGTGTCCAATGCGACGGAGTTTTTCTTGTGGCAGCGAGGGCAGGTGAGGTCTACCAAGACGTGGAGTGGCGCGGATTCTGCTTCCGGTTGTCCGGGTTGCCCAGGCGCGTGGTGGTGACCGTACGCAGACCGTTGTATTCTCTTGTCGGCACGCTTTCTGGTGTACAGGAGCTCATCGGCGCGTGCCAGCATTTCTTTCGGGCGTTCGCCCATTTCGTACTGCTTCCATCCGGCGGAGAAGGTGATCGGAATCTCTTGGCCGTGCCAGTCCACTTGCAGCGAGCCGAGACGCCCTAGCACAAGCTGCAACTGCTGCGAGGTACACTCCGGAAGCAAAACAAGGAATTCGTCGCCGCCCAAGCGCACGGCCAAGTCACCTCCCCGAATCACGTTATTCAGGCGGGCGGCAAACTCCTGCAGGACCAGGTCACCGGCGGGATGGCCGTGCGTGTCGTTGATCTCCTTAAAATTGTTCAAGTCCAAAGTGAGTATCGTGAGCGGGTGTCCCTTGCGTTCCGAACGAGCCACTTCGGCAGCCAAGCGTTGCTCGGCAAAGCGCCGGTTATAAAGACCAGTCAATGAGTCAACCATAGCGAGGTTGCGGAGAAGGTCCGAATGGCCCTGCTTTTCGGTGAGCTGGCGGCGAAGCCTCCTGATGAGAATGGCTTGAGAAACCGCGTAGACATTAAAGAGCACGACTAAAGCGATCAAACCGAAAACAACATCGACCGTGTCGACCTTGAAGACGCTCTCCACGACACCACGAACGGCCCGGAGAAAAAAAACGGAAACAGCGAAAGCGACGAGAAGAAGGACAAAAATGGAGTAACCCCATAGCCACCAATCGCGCTTTTGCGTTTTCTGAAATTCGCGCGCCATTGCCTGATCTCTAGCCGTTGCAGCAGCGGCGATAGGATGTACACGGGGTTCATTCATGGATGGAAATAGGGGCAAGCCCCCAATTACCCAAATTAGCCTGACCGTATTCCAGGGTCAATTTTATTCCATGACTAGTGTATGAGCTAGTTACCCCGGGATAATAACTTCCGCAGAGAGGCGGTTCATTTGGCGGTTTCCTAACCTCTTTACCATAAGTCACTTACGGCCATATTGGGCTGCCCAAAAGTCCTACCTGGCCGGTACTCATGCTCCATTGGCCAAGTGGAGGAAATCTAAGAAACTTACTGTGAGCAAAATATGGTCGCAGTGTTCATTCTCGTGTTTGCGTGTTTCGCTCTGGTCAAATTTGGAGTCGCGCAATGGCGCGCGATCTGGATAACGACGGCTAGTCAGCCGCTGTCTGACTCGTTGCAACTGACGGCGGGAATAGATGGGGCAGCCATTAGCGGAGGCGATTTCCGCACACTAATGAGTTTATGCGACGAAGTGTCGCCCGATTTGAAAAAGAAAAGCCCCTGGCTGCGAGAAGTATCGATGTATTACCGCGCGGTTGAAAAACTCGACAACGCCTTCCGGATGAAGCTTCCCGCAATTTCAGCATGGGCAAAAGGTGAAATGCAAATCTGCTCGCGCTACGTGGCAGTAGTCCTCGACCAAAATCTCTCCATGAACATGGATCGGCAGTTCGCCACACGTAGCAACTGAGCGCTGCGGGCGAGCGGGACTGAAGGCCGCCTGAAGGCGGTGTGAATCCCATCCGGGCAAGGGCGGGCCAGGCTTTAGAAATTGAACACAAAGGGCGGGTGGTTCTATTTTCTGGGCCGGTGAAGTCCCTTATGTTCGAGGGGAAAGGGGAGCATCTATGTCGAACAAGATGTATGCGCTCGCGGCGTGCCTGGTTTTTGCAGGTATGTGCGCCGCCAAAGAGCACGACTACCAAAAAGGGACTTTGCTGCGAATGGATTCGACGTCCTGCGGGATGCAGGAAAAGGGATCAAAGTCCATAACTGGTGAATTGCTGGGCACGGACGCGCAAAGCAAGAAAACCCAGGAAGTGCTTTGCCAGGAATATGTGCTGCAGACTGAGCGAGTGGTCTACAGGATCCGCCCGAAAGATGACAAGCACCCCGTGCTATTGCCGATCGGGGAGACGGCGCATTTCCGGATTCATAAGGATAAATTGATTCTGAAAGTGGCGGAAGGCGGCGACGATAAAGAGCGCGAATACATCGTAGTGTCCATGACGCCGCGACAAGATGCTCCGCAGCAGGCAGCGAGCAAAAACTAGGTCACGTTTCAAAGAGATTGAGAGAAACGGCGCTCCGACGCAGTCGGGGCGCCGTTTTGTCCTATGAGTGAGCGGAAAAAGGCGAAGAAAAAAGATTTAACGCAGAGGTCACAGAGCTTGCAGACGACACAGAGTAGAGAGATTTCTCTCCGCGCAGGCCGACCGCCCCGATTCGGAATCGGGCGGGAAGAAAAAATCGGCCTGCTTCGCTCGAAATGACGGGGCCGGCGGGTGACTATGGGGCGTGGGAGGCGGGGACGCCGAGGTCGGCAATGTTGTCGCCTTTTTTGAGCGAAGGAATGGCGTTGACGTGGAGGACTATCCCGGAGACGGGGGCGCGAGGCTCGGCGATGACTTTGCCGACATAGTCGGTGATGGTGCCGAGTTTCATTCCGGCGGAGACGTAGGCGCCGCGCTTGACGAGGGGATACCAGATGCCGGG
>DASQYT010000031.1:0-28777 GCA_035639075.1 Candidatus Elarobacter sp. | reverse complement strand
TTCAGCCGCGCCTCAAAATACGACCGCGACGAATTTCTCAAATGTTGGATCGACGTTTTGCCCGGCTCCCAGGGCCGTTCGTACACGCGCCGCCAGCTTACCACTCCGCTTTGGGTCTTGATGGCCACCACCGGCGTCGTCCTGCTCATCGCTTGCGCCAACCTTGCCAACCTCATGCTCGTTCGCGGTTCCAGCCGCATCAAGGAAATCGCCGTTCGTTTGGCCATGGGTGCTACGCGCCCGCGCATCATCGGACAACTCTTGATTGAGAGCCTTTCTCTCTCCGCGCTTGGTGGTCTCGCAGGCCTGGCTGTCGCATTCTGGGCCGACCGCGCGCTCATGAAGATTTATCTGCCGTCCGATTCCGGCGGCATGAACATTTCCAGCGCTCCCGATCTCCGCATTCTTCTCTTCAATCTCGCTGTCACCGTTCTCACCGGCGTCATCTTCGGTCTTGTGCCTGCCTTCCAAACCACCAAACCCAACATTGCCGGAACGCTAAAAGACCAGGCCGGAGCCGTCGTGGGCGGCGGTGGCCATCATCGCCTGAGAAAAGGCCTTGTCGTCGCGCAAGTCACTCTTTCGCTTTTGCTCCTGGTAGGCGCAGGTCTTTTTGTTCGCAGCCTTGCTAATCTCCGCGATTTGGGCCCCGGCTTTTCGGCGGAGAAACTCGTTGGCTTTCGAATCGATCCGTCGCTCAACGGCTACACTATCGAACGCATGAAGGTTTTCTATCCGCAACTCTCCGACACGCTCAGCTCCATTCCCGGCGTTAAATCCGTCGGCCTGGCTTCTGTGCGCATCCTCGAAGACAACGAATGGGACAGTGGCATGTCCGTCGAGGGCTTCACTCCCGCCAAGCCCGGCGAGCACGCCCAACCGTTCATGAACTCCATCGGCCCAAACTATTTCGCCACTCTCGGAGTGCCCATCGTCGCCGGACGCGACTTCACCATCAACGACAATCACGAAGTTAAGCACGGTCCTGAAGCCTGGAACTGGGTTCCGACCGCCATAATGATCAACGAGAAATTTGCCAAGAAATATTTCCCCGGACGAAATCCCATCGGCCTCCACCTCGGTTTTGGCACCGATCCCGGCACGCCCACCGACATGGAAGTCATCGGCGTCGTCAAGGATTTCAAGTACACCAGCCTCCGCGATGAAATTCCCGAGCAGGCTTTTGTTCCCTATCTTGGCGCCCGTTTCCTCGGCGAAATGACTGTCTACCTCCGCACTGACGCCGATCCCAATCAGTTGATGTCCGCCGCGCGTTCGAAACTCCGCGACATGGATTCCAATCTCCCCATCTTCAACATGCGGACCACTGAAGTGCAGATCAACAACTCCCTATCCAGTGAGCGCATGATCGCCAGTCTCTCTGCCGTCTTCGGCTTCCTCGCCACACTGCTTGCTGTCATCGGCCTCTACGGCGTCATGGCCTACACGGTTGCCCAGCGCACTCGCGAAGTCGGCATTCGCATCGCCCTCGGCGCCGCCCGCGGCAACGTCATCTGGCTGGTCATGCGTGAAGTTTTCCTCCTCGTCGCCATTGGCGTCGTCGCCGGGGTCACCGCCTCCCTTGCGCTGACTCGCGTTGTCCAAAGCCAACTGTTCGGCCTCACTCCGCACGATCCACTAACGCTGGGCCTGGCCACCGCCGCGCTCGCCATCGTCGCCTGCGCCGCTGGCTACGTCCCGGCCCTCCGCGCCAGCCGTCTCGATCCCATGGCTGCACTGCGCTATGAGTAATTTCGCTCCTTCCGACAACGGGTAGGAGGCTCAATCTCTCTTCAAGAATTATTGTTCGCGAAGCAAGGTCGCCGGGCAGCACGCGCCAGCAGGATCGGCATGCGGCTAAGCGCCGCCGAAAGAATCGAAACGGCCGGAAACGAAATTTCATTCGTAACGCAACGCCACCATCGGGTCAACTTTCGTGGCTCGCCGCGCCGGAATGAAAGATGCCAGCAGCGCCGCCCCAACGAGGAGCAATGTCACGCCGCCGAAAGTCAGCGGATCGGTGGCCGTCACTCCAAAAAGCAGCGACTCCACGGTGCGCGTCAGCGCCAGCGAACCGGCAATCCCAATCGCCACGCCAATAAAAATAGTGCGCAGTCCCTGGCTCAAGATCATTCTCAGAACGTCGCCGGAACCCGCGCCGAGAGCGACGCGCACGCCAATCTCGCGCGTGCGGCGGCTGACGGAATACGCCATCACGCCAAACACGCCCGCCGTAGCGAGCAGCAGCGCGGTGATTCCGAAGAATCCCACGAGAATGACGTTGAATCTCCGCGAGCCCAGCGAAGCGGAATAGACTTGCGAAAACGTCCCAAACTTCACGGGAATTTCCGGGTTAAGGTCCTGCAAAATTCCTCGCGCCGAGGAGGTGACCAGGCGCGTGTCGGCATCGCTCAGCATCGTTAGGGTGATCCCCGCCCTTGGCCGCTGGAACAAATTCACGTAGACGGTTGGACGCGACGGCGCATCGAGGCCGTAATCGTGAATGTCGCCCACGATTCCGACAATCGTCAGCAACCGCGGGTCGCCATCCATGTTCCCAAACTCTATCGTGTGGCCGATCGGGTCCTGATTTGGCCACCGGTCGCGCGCCAGCGATTCGCTGATCACGGCAACGTGCGGAGCGTCCGCGCCGTCGCGCTCGTCAAAGATTCGTCCTCGAATCAGCGGAATTTCCAGCGCCTGGAAGTATCCGTCCGTGACGACGCCGAAGTCCGCGCTGCCAAGGCGCTCTTTTTGCTGGAGCAGGCCAAAACCATCTGTGGTCTTGGGAATCTCATTCTGCGTCATGAGCAGAAACATTCCGTTTGGAAGGCCGCCATCCATCGGCAAGCCGCTGGTCGCGCCAACTTTGCCCACGCCTGGGATTTGTTTGAGCCGCTCAATCAGCTTTGCAAAGAAAATCACCTGCCTTGCCTTTGCTTTGGGGTTGTCCCACCCTTCCCATGGAAGAGAGACGTCCATGGTCACAATTTTGTCTACGCGGAACCCGGGATTCACTTCGAGCACTTTCATCAGGCTGCGTCCGAGCAGTCCCGCCCCGACCACAAGAACCAACGTGATCGCCATCTGCGCCGCCACGATTACCCGGCCAACCCTCTGGCTGCCTTGGGAACCCGCTTGTCCACGCCCGCCTTCTTCGAGGCCCTTGCGCAGGTCCCCGGAAGTCGCGCGTGCGGCGGTGAACGCTCCGAGGCCGGCGGCGACCGCGGTGGAAAGCAGTAACGCGAACACCAGTACTGGAATATTGATCGACACGCTGTCCAGCCGCGGGAGATTTTGCGGCGCCAGCGCAATTAATCCCGACACGCCCCACAACGCTCCCAGCACGCCGAGGCCGCCGCCAACCAACGAAAGCAGGAACGCCTCGGTAAGAAATTGGCGGATCAGCCGTCCGCGCGCCGCACCGAGCGCGCTCCGAATGGCCAGTTCGCGCTCCCTCGCCGTTGCTTGAGCAAGGAGCAAATTCGCGACATTCGCGCACGCCACCAGCAGCAAAAATCCCACCGCTCCGAGAAGGACGAGCAGCGCCGGGCGAGCTTTGCCGGTGATCGAGTCCTGTAGCGGGACGACAACCCCATCCTTAAGGAGAAAATCGCCTTGCTCGCTTGAGGCATCGTGAATGCGCTGAGCAATCGCGCTGATATCCTGATTGGCTTGGTCGACGGTCACACCGTCGCGGAGTCGCGCGACCGCGTAATAGTTATGTGACGTCCTGCTTGGATTTTCGCCGTCCAAATCAGCCGGCAGCCACAGATCCACGTCTGCCGGGAAACGAAATCCGGCCGGGAGCACGCCGATAACGGAGTAGAGCGCGCCATCAATTTTTAGGTGCGACTGGGAAAGGTCCGGCGAGGATCCGAGGTACTGCCTCCAGTATCCATAGCTGACAAGAACGGTGCGGGCGGCCCCTTTTTTCGCGTCGCTGGCAGTGAAATCCCGGCCGAGGATCGGCTGAGTTTCGAAAACCTTGAGGAAATCAGGCGAGACGCCCGCCACCATGATGCGCGACGGCTGCGAAGCACCCGAAACGGACACGACGTCCTGGTTGTACTTCGCAATCGCCTGGAAGCTGCGGTTTTGATCGCGAAAGTCGTCGAAGTTCGGGTCCGCAAGATGCAACCATCCGCCCTTCGAGTTGACCTCGAAGACGGCCATGATGTGGTCCGCATCAGTGTACGGCAGCGGCCGCAGCAACACGCCGTAGACAACGCTGAAGATTGCTGTGGTCGCGCCGATGGCCAGCGCCAGCGTGAACGCCATGACGGCCGTGGCGCCCGGGTTTTTCCTGAGTTGCCGGAAACCGTAGCGGCAATCGGAGAGCACCGAATGGAGCCAGTTGCCAAGCCGTTCTTCGCGAACCTGTTCTTTCACCTGTTCGATCCCGCCAAGTTCGATTCGCGCGTCGCGTCGCGCTTCCGCCGGCGGCATGCCCGCACGAATGTTTTCCGCTATCAGAAGTTCAAGGTGCGCATGAACTTCCTGGTCGAGGTCTGCGTCCACACGCCGTGGCGAGAAAAGGTTTCCCAGAAAACTTCGAACTTTCAGATAGAGCGGCATGCTCAAAACCTTTCTACGATGTTTCCAAAGCTTGGGCGATAGCCCAGGAAATGCGGCCCCATCGCTTGGTCTCGGCTTCGAGTTGCTTCCGTCCGGGCTTGGTCAGGCGGTAGTATTTCGCGCGGCGGTTGTTCTCGGAGTCTCCCCAAAAGGAGGAAATCCAGCCTTCTTCCTCCATTCGGTGCAATGCGGGAAAGAGCGAGCCTGGCTTGACAACAAAAGTGCCGCCGGTGATTTGCTGGATTCTGCGCGAGATTCCCAAGCCATGCATTTCTCCGGCAAGAAGCGATTTCAAGATCAGCAGGTCCAAGGTTCCCTGCAAAAGCGTTGTCGGTTCAGAATTCAAGGCTGTCTCCTATCGGCACTCTATAGGGATACCTATAGAATGTCAATAGGAAACGAGCGGCTCCGGGCGGAAAGCGCAGTACAAAGAAATCGAAGGATAGCTATTCACTACGCAGCACGATCATCGGATCGACTTTAGTGGCGCTGCGCGCCGGGATGTAGCATGCAAGGACGCCGACGGCGCCCAGCACAAGAGAGATCGCAGCGTAAGTCAGCGGATCGCTTGGACGCACGCCATAAAGCAGCCCGGATAGCAGCGGCGTTAGAGCCAGAGCCGTCGCCAGGCCTGTTACCACCCCCACGATTACCGGCAGCCCGCTCTGGCGCAATATCATTCTCCCCACGTCACCCAAATTGGCGCCGACAGCGATGCGAATCGCAATCTCCCGCTTTCGCTGGGCTACTGAATAGGATGTCACGCCGTAAATGCCGATACATGCCAGGAAGAGCGCTAGCGCGGCAAGCGCTCCTGCAAGCACGGTGACGAATCGCGTTTGCGCGCGGGCCTTTTCGACGTAGTCCATCTGCGGGCGCAGATTCGAAACCGCCATCTCCTTGTCAAGCTTCTTCACGGCCTGCTGCACATAGGCGGCAAATGTCTGCATCGGCGCTGTAGTCCGAACGACCAGCGAATACGCCGGCCGCGGTGCCAGCGACACAGGCAAATAGATTTGCCCGCGCCCCTTGCTCGTCAAGGAGTGCGCCTGGATGTGCTTCACCACTCCAACCACCACGACAGGCTCGCGAATAAATTGGAAGGCGCCGGCGGGCGAATCTTCGACGCTCAGCTTTTTGCCGATCGCGTCCTGCCCGGGCCAAATCTGTTCGGCCACCGTGTCGTCCACGATGGCAACGTGCGTGTGGACGGCGTCGTCTGCGTCCTCAAATTCGCGGCCCGTCAGCAGCGTCGCGCCGATGCTCCGGAAATACCCTGGGAGCGTCGACCTGTGGTCCGCCATCACTGTGTTTTGCTGCTGGACAGGCGGGCCTTCGGCCCAATAGTAGCTGTACCAGTTTCCGAGTCCTTCATCCAGCGGGAGATGAGAAACGCCGCCAACAGATTCCGCACCAGGCATCGCCGCAAGATTCGTTCGCAAATCCTTTAGAAAATTAGTTACGGACTCGACGGTCCCGTAGCGCGACCAGGGAAAAGACAGTTGAAACGTTAAGACGTTCTCCGCATGAAAGCCTGGATCTACGCGCAGCAGGCTCGTAAACGTTCGAATCATCAAGCCGGTTCCCACCAAAAGAATGCAGCCGAGGCTTACTTCGCTCACAATCAGCGACTGCCGTAGCCACGGTTTTCCCGTCGTTGTGGCTTTTCCGCTTTCCTTCAATATTTCAACCAAGTCCCCCCGAGCGACCGACAAAGCGGGCGCCAAGCCAAACATAATGCCCGTCAAGATCGAAAGCATGAGCGTGAATGCCAAGACCCATCCGTCCAATTTAGCGGCCACCAGCAGATAAATTCCCTCCGGCTGAAGGGAGAGAATCCACTTCAGAGCCGCCCATCCAATCCCCAGCGCGGCTGTTCCTCCAAGACATCCAAGGAGTATGCTTTCCGTGAGAAATTGACGGACAATGCGCCTTCTCTCCGCGCCCATGGCCGCGCGAAGAGCAGTTTCATGCCTTCTGCCTCCTGAGCGGGACAGCAATAGATTAGCGACATTCGCGCAAGTCACGAGCAGCACCAGCACAACGGCGGCGAACAGGGAAACCAATGCCGGCTGTACCGGCCTTACGTCGTCCTCCTGAAGCGATAATACGCTCAAGTGCAGCGACTGCTCTGCGTATTCCTTCGCCTCCCCGCGAAGTTGGGAGGCGATGGTTTCCGCTTCACTCTGCGCCTGCGCCACTGTAAAGCCCCGGCGCAGCCTGCCAACCATTCTTATGTAGCCCGTGTCGCGGCTCTGTTTCTCCAGGTCGTTCAAGAACGGAATGAAGACTTGCACTTCTGCCATCCTGCTATCGGGAAACAGCAGCTTGAATTCTCGAGGCAGCACGCCAACAACCGTGAAGTCATTTCCGTTCAACCGCGTCGTTTGCCCAACGATGGCCGGATTCGCGCCGAATTGCCGCCGCCATAAGCCGTCAGTCAAGATGAGGAGAGGAGCCGCGCCTCGGCGGTCTTCTCCGGGCGCAAAAAAGCGTCCGAGTTGCTGCTTCTCGGCCAGCAACGGCAGAAAATTCGCGGTCGTCATAGCCAGTCGCACTTGCTCCGGCTCGGCCGTTCCTGTAATCGTGCCGCTGGTTACCCATATTCCGGCAATTTCCTCAAATGCGTGGCTACGACTGCGTAACTCAATCAGCTCCGGACCGGAAGCTGGCCCGTGCGTCTCATTCCCCCATGTCGACCAGATCATGGCCAGACGCTTTGCATTTGGATAAGGAAGTGGCTGCAGCAAGACGGCGTTCACCACGCTGAAAATTGCGGTGTTGGCGCCAATGCCCAGCGCCAGAGTGAGAATGGCCACTGCCGCGAAGCCCGGAGATCTCCTAAGCATGCGAAGCCCGTACCGAATGTCCTGCCAGAGTTGCTCCACCCAAATGAGACTCCATACCTCCCGCGTTTCTTCCTTGACTCGCGTCACGTTGCCGAACTTCCGCATAGCCGCGTAGCGGGCTTCCTCCGGCGGCATCCCGCGCTCGATGTTGTCCTGTGTCTCCCTCTCAATGTGGTCGCGAATATCCTGATCGAGTTCTTCCAGCATTCGCTTGCGGTGGCTCATGATTTGCCTCCCTGCTTTGCCGGACGGAGAATGCGCGCAATCGCTCCGGCCAGTTTGTCCCATTTGCCGGTTTCGAGCGTCAGTTGCCGCCGGCCCTTGACGGTAAGACGATAGAACTTGACCGGCGATTGTTCTCTGAAGTGCCTTCTTCGAACGAAATCCATCCCCGCTTGATGAGCCGGTGCAGCGCTGGATAAAGAGAACCCTGTTCCACCTGCAAGAGGTCGTCGGAATTGAATTCGATGGCTTTAGCGATGGCGTGCCCGTGCGCGGGTCCCAGCAGCAGCGTGCGGAGAATCAACAGGTCCAGGGTTCCCTGCAGCAGCTCGATGCGCTCTTTTTCTTCTTTGGTAGTCATTCTAGGGGAGCGTAGTTCGCTTTCAGTAGAATGTCAAGGTGAGCCAACTCCAGAGATGTCCCACTCAGGCTACATGACTGATGCTAGAGCAGAACCAACCTCATTCCGGCTCACGGATATTTGACTCACAAAATAAAATCGTGCGGTACAATGTCGCCGCGTTTCTGGCATTTACCAGGTTCCTTCAGCGGCCTTGCGGAATTAGTTCCACATCATTACGATGCCCTGTAACAAGGGTAGCCGGAATTACGAAAAAGTTTCGGCAGGTAAAATCGTTCGTGAACCAGCAAGACTTCAGGTCATCGCCCGCGTGGTCTCCGCGCAAATCGGAGCGGCTGCTTCTCCTTCTCTGGATTCTCTCGCTTCCCCTGCTCAATCCCATCGTGCACGGGGACGGCGTCGGGTACTACGCTTACGCTCGCGCGCTTCTCATCCAGCACAATCTGCGATTCGAGGAAGACTGGAGGCACGCGAACCTTTATTTTTCTCAGGCGCGAACTCTCCCCAATGGTCAGCTTAGCCCGAACGAGTACACGGAAACCGGGTACGTCGCAAACCTCTTCACCATTGGACCGGCCATCCTTTGGAGTCCGTTCCTGCTGGCGGCGCATTCTTTTGTGCTCGTTGCAAACGCTCTTGGTGCGAACATCCCCGCTAATGGTTTTTCCACCCCTTATCTCCTGGCCATGGCGCTTGGGACCGCGACTTACGGTTTTCTCGGCTTGTTTTTTTCCTATTTGCTTGCCAGAAGGTACATCGAAGAGCGCTGGGCCCTCCTTTCCACTGTTGCCATTTGGGGCGGCAGCTCGCTTCTCGTCTATATGTATTTCAATCCTGCCTGGTCCCACGCGCACTCTGCGTTCGCCGTGGCGTTCTTTCTGTGGTATTGGGATCGCACGCGTGATTGCCGGACCACTTTTCAATGGATTCTTCTCGGGCTTCTCGCCGGCTTGATGGTCGATGTCTATTTTCCCAACGGTGTTTTTCTTCTTCTCCCCCTGATCGAGTCCCTACTTGCGTATCGGAGCTCCTGGAAAGAGAAAAACCTTCGCAAAGCAGCGCAGCTCTTTACGGCAAACGCATCCTTCTTAGTTGTCGCGGTTGTGGTGTTTATCCCCACACTGGTCACGCGCTGGATCATTTTTGGAGGAATATTTCGCTTCGGCACCTACGGCGAACTGGCGTGGGACTGGACCGCGCCCTACTGGCGCTCCATTCTCTTCTCCACGGAACACGGACTTTTCACCTGGACTCCGATTCTTGCGCTGTCTGTCGCAGGCCTTTTTCTCGCGCCTCGCGCGGCGAAATCCATCACCTTATATCTCGGCGTTGGCGCAGCCGCTTATTACTACCTGATTTCCAGTTATCCCTATTGGCATGGCACGGCCTCCTTCGGAAACCGGTACTTCATCCCGCTCACGCCCGTCTTTATTTTTGGCTTTGCAATGCTGCTCCAGCGATTCGGCATATTGTTTCATTCCGCGAGCCGTGCTTTCGCTATTTCCGCGGCGCTCTGTTTTTCCCTGGTCGCGTGGAATGCCGGTTTCATTTTTCAGTGGGGCGCGCATCTGATCCCAGCGCGGGGCCCGGTCTCTTTTTCGGAAGTTGCCCGCAACCAATTTTTCGTTGTCCCCCGGCAGCTCTCGGCCCAACTTCGCGCCTACCTCTTCCGCCGCAAAGCCCTCATGCAGCAGATCGAGGACCGCGACATCCAGCAGCTCAAAAAAAATCCTCCAACTCCCTAAAACATTTGTTCGGTGCAATACGTTCTTTATCGGCAGTTTTCTTTGATACTCTAGCCAAGGGTTCATTTCGCTCTCAGGAGTTTTCGATTCTTCGCATGGCTTCCGTCCCTCAATCGAGCGCCGCTCTTCCGCTGCACTCCGGTTTCTCCGCCACCATTCGGATCGAGCCCCCCCGCGGCCTCCTCGAGCTGCGTCTCCGCGAAGTCTGGGCCTACCGCGAGCTGCTTTATTTTTTTGTCTGGCGCGACGTCAAGATCCGCTACAAACAAACCGCCATCGGAGTCCTTTGGGTTGTTTTGCAACCGGTGCTTACCATGCTGGCGTTTACATTATTTTTCGGGCGCCTCGCGAAGCTGCCGTCAGAGGGATTGCCGTATCCCGTTTTTTATTTTGCCGCGCTCGTTCCCTGGACTTATTTTTCCTACGCTCTGCAAATGACCACCAACGTCGTCGTGGACAACCAGCGGCTCATCACCAAGGTGTATTTCCCGCGCCTCATTCTTCCCATCTCCGCGGCGCTCTCCGGCCTGGTGGACTTCGCGATCGGCTTTGTCGTGCTGGCTATTTTCACGCTGGCTTACGGAATCCGCCCCACGCTTGCCGTGTTGTGGCTGCCCGCGCTGCTGGCGCTCGCTTTTTTCACCGCGCTGGGCGTAGGCCTGTGGCTATCGGCCCTAAACGCGCTGTACCGCGACGTGCGGTACGTGATTCCGTTTCTGATCCAGTTTTGGATGTTCGCTTCTCCGGTGGCGTATCCGTCGTCGCTCGTTCCGGTGCGTTGGCGGTGGCTGTACGGGCTCAATCCCATGGCGGGAGTGATTGATGGTTTCCGCTGGGCCATCACCGGGCGCGGCCAGGCGCCTAGCCTGCTGCTTGCTTCGGCTTTGGCGGTGGCGCTAGTTGTTCTTGGTGGGCTGGTTTTTTTCAATAGGATGGAGACCTCCGTCGCGGATCGGGTTTGAAAGAGGAGAAGTAACGAAACAAAGAGGTAGCGCAGGTACCCCCGGGGTGTTTTGTGCAAAGAGTTCGCAATCGCCTGAATCTAAATGCCTTAGCAAAAGTGTGACTGCAAAAGAGTTCGGAAGAATATCAAAACAAAGGGGATAGGCTTTGCGAAGGAGCGAAACTGGAAATGTGAAACTAGAAAGCGGAGGGGCCAGGGAGAGTAAACAACAGTCGAGGACACAGCGTCAAATCCGTACACAATGTTACCATGAAAGTAACGTTATGTCAAGTAAAATATAAACCTTCTGGAAAGAGCGACTTAGAACGGTGACCCAAATAGCTATCCACGGCATAGAGACTTCCTCGCTCTGTCCCTTCCGTGCGAAATTCTGTGCCTGAACGCCATGAGCCTGCGTACAGTGTACGATAATTGGCACCAGCGAATCTACGAAGCCGATCCTTCTCACGAAGATGCTTCCTCTCCTTGGTACCAGGTGGTTCGTGAATATCTCGGCGAGGTTGCCGGTCTTTGTGTTTTGGAAGTCGCCTGTGGACGCGGCGGGTTTATCCGTCAGATGGCTAATGCCGGTGCACGCGTGACGGGGTGCGATTTCTCTTCTGCGGCGCTGCGCGCCGCCAGGACCAAACTTTTCACTCCGAACTGTCCGCCGCTTGCCACGCTCGTTCAGGGAGACGCCCAGAACTTGCCCTTTGCCGATAGGTCCTTCGACGTGGTGGTTTCCTGCGAGACTATCGAGCACCTGCCCCGGGTACAGGCTGCCGTCGCTGAGATGTACCGCGTCACGCGGCCCGGAGGCAAACTCTTCCTCACCACTCCCAACTATTTCAACTTCATGGGTTTATACGAGGTTTATGCACGCTTCCGCCATCCATCGCGCCAGGACGATCAGCCCTTCGACCGCCGCCAGTGGTTCCCGCAAGTTCACAGGTGGCTTCGCAACGCCGGGTGGTCCATTCTTCGGACTGACGGGACGGTGCATCAATTTCCGTTTTTCCCTGGCCGCAACCCTGTTCGCTGGGAGACCCTGGAAGCAAATCGCGTGATACGCAAGCTGCTCAGCCCCTTCGCGTATACTTACTTCATCGCCGCCGCGAAAACGCAAGGCAGGAACTGAACATGATGGCTACCGCTGTCACACATGGGCAACGGGCCGCGCCGCTCTCTCTTTCGGGCCGCATTCCGGAGCTGGACGGCCTGCGCGGTCTGGCCATCGGCAGCGTATTGATTTGGCACTATTTTATGGTTCCTACTGTAACCGCTCCTGCCACGCCGCTTTCCTACGCTCTGGTCTTCGGGCGGCTAACTTGGACCGGCGTGGACCTGTTTTTTGTTTTGTCCGGCTTCCTCATCGGTGGAATCCTTCTGGATGCGCGGAAGGCCAGCAACTATTTCCAAGTCTTCTACACACGCCGTTTTTTTCGGATCGTCCCTATTTATGCCGCAGTCCTCCTCATAGTTCCGACGTTCCTGTTTTTGGCACAGCGCATGCGTCACGGCCTCTGGCTGACTCCGGAACATCCGCCGTGGTACTTTTTCTGGACTTTCACACAGAATTTCTGGATGGTCCGTGCGATGGACTTTGGCGGTAACGCTTTGGGGGTCACGTGGTCACTGGCGATCGAAGAGCAGTTTTATCTCACGCTGCCGCTGATCGTCCGGTTCTTCACCGGCCGCAAGCTTTGGGCGTGGGTTCTCGGCGGGATTTGCACGGCACCCTTGGCGCGGGTCGCTATCCGACTGATCTGGCCGCATAATTGGATAGCTGGTTTCGTCCTTATGCCATGCCGTGCAGACGCCTTGCTGCTTGGTGTCTTGGCGGCAATTCTGATTCGAGATGACGCATGGAGAGATCGAATCCGTAGGAATAATCTATTTTTCGCCAGTTTGATGCCTATTCTCTTGATCGGTATGGGTTTTCTGGGCTTGAAATCTCCCGCCTTTACAGATTCCATAATGCGGACCTTTGGTTACACGTGGTTGGCCCTTTTTTATGTCAGCGTGCTTCTCTTCTCGGTGACCAGGCCTAACAGTCATGTCAGCCGGGTGCTGAGACTTAAGTGGCTCGGCTGGCTGGGCGGGATCGCCTACGGCACCTATCTTCTTCATCAAGCCATACTAGGATTCCTTTTTCGCTTTTTCTGGGGACACTTCCCGCACATAACAAACGCTCTTACTTTCTTGACCGCGCTCGCTGCGCTCGCACTGACTCTGGTGGCTGCGCGCCTCTCTTGGCGGTATTTCGAGAGCCCACTGATTCGGTTAGGCCACCGTTCCAGTTATACATTCGCGGAATCATCGGCGAAGGCTGTTCCTCGGCCATCGGCGGAGGCGGCGTATCCATGAGCACCGTGGTGATCCATGGCGAAGGGCTGGGGAAGCGGTACCGGCGCGGACTTAAATCGAGTGAGGGATAAGGGGCTAGGGAGTGAACGTTCGAAAGACTTTGGGACGGTTGTATCTGCGACATGGGGAGTCTCTTGCAAGGTTGCGGAATGCTCCAGTGCTGGGGCGGTTGGTTCATTACGTCAGCCATAAGCTGCTGCCTTCCGATTTCCTGGTCTGGTGGCAGGTCGAAGCAGGAGAAGCAAAGGGTCTGTGGATGAAAGTCAGTCCCAGAACAGCGGCGCAAGTGTGCGGGGGCGAAGCAGAGCAGAACGCTCTGGCGGGAATCTTGCGGCCAGGAATGGTTTTTTACGACGCCGGTGCCAATATTGGGTTATTCACGTTGATGGCGGCGAGGCTCGTAGGAGAAAAGGGCCGGGTTTTCTCTTTTGAGCCGGAACCGGAGATTGCAGCACGCCTAAAGGAAAACAGTCGGCGTAACCTATTGTCGTGCGTGACTGTCGTGGAGGCGGCGCTGTATTCCCGCACAGGGAAGATTGGGTTCGCGAGAGCGAACAGGTTGGAGTCGCCGGATCGCGGAACCGGGAGGATAGTGGATGGGGAAATGGAGCCGAGTGGCGTCGGTATTTGCGCGGTCGCCTTGGACGACTTTGTGAGGGATCACCCGGAACCGGACATTCTGAAACTTGACGTTGAGGGAGCGGAAGTAGAAGTTCTGCAAGGTGCGCGAGAGCTTCTGGGGAGACGAAGGCCGACAGTTCTGTGCGAACTGCATTCGGCGGAATGCGAGGTTAACGTGTTTAGGATTCTAGAGGAACACGGTTATGAAGTGACTCGTGTTGACAAAAACCATGTGTTCGCAAAAGCGATAACGAGAGAAAGCTAAGAAGCCATGGACGGGGTGATACGGGCCGAAGGATTGGGGAAAAAGTACCGGCGCGGGTTGCAAGTGGACGACGGGCTGCGGCATGCCTTGGAAGATTTTGTGCGGTCGCCGATCGCCACCCTGCGCCGAAAAAAGGAAGAGACATTCTGGGCGCTGAAGGGTGTGTCGCTGGAAGTGCGGGAGGGAGAAGTGCTCGGGCTGATCGGGCGTAATGGGGCGGGGAAGACGACGTTACTGAAGATTCTGTCACGAATTACGCGGCCCACGGAAGGCTGGGCGGAGATTCACGGACGCGTCGGGTCGCTGCTGGAAGTGGGGACGGGATTTCACCCGGAGCTTACGGGCCGCGAAAACACTTTTCTTTCCGGTGCGATCCTCGGGATGAGCAAAGCGGAGATCGCCCGGAAGTTCGACGAAATCGTAGCCTTCGCGGAGCTCGAAAAATTCATCGATACGCCTGTCAAGCACTACTCCTCCGGCATGTACGTACGGCTGGCCTTCGCTGTGGCCGCGCACCTGGAGCCGGAGATTCTGCTGGTGGATGAGGTTTTAGCCGTCGGCGATATCAACTTCCAGAAGAAATGCCTGGGGAAGATGGGAGATGTAGCGCGCACAGGGCGCACTGTCGTGCTTGTCTCGCACCAACTAAATCAAATCCGGCGGCTGTGCCACCGCGCGGTGTGGATCGATGATGGCTCTGTTCGGCAAGATGGCCCGACGCACGAAGTGGTCTCGACTTACGAGTCGGCGATGACCCGGGGTGACAACAACGGCGCTGCTCGGAAACATCCGTCCGGAATCAAAGGGCGCTTCCTTGGTTGGGGAATTGTTGACCCACCGGGAGAGGAACTCAACGTTCTTAGCACGCTCGGGCCGTTCACTATGAAATTCGTGGTTGACATTCGGCAGACCATTTCACGGGGCGCTCACGGACTTGCTGTCTACAATCATGACAATCAGCTGGTTTGGGCATGGGACACCAAAGACGTTAAATTGGAACCTGGCAGACACGAACTGTTCCATTCTTTTCCAACTTTTCCGGTGCGGCCCGGTCCCTACAGCTTGTTCGTGTCCCTATACGATGATGAGGAGCTCGTAGATGACTTCAACTGTGTACCGGATTTGATTGTTGCCACTGAGGTGTACCAATATCCGATGGACTCATGGAAGAGCATTCTAAACGTGCCTTGCAGATTTGAGATCGACAAACGGCCTGCCGGGGATGGATAAGAAGACGATCGAGTCGGTTAGGCGCGCTCTGCGGAAGGCTGGCAAACGAACTATAGTTCCAGGGAGAAACTGACATTATGAAACTGGTTCGTAAGCTGAAGACACTGGTGGGAGGGCCGCGATTTGTGCCGTACGAGAAGCCGGTGGACTGGGAAAAGCCGTACGAAACGCTGCGCACGAAATGGGTTGAGGTTCCCATCACGAATTGGGAAACCCTGAGCACGGAAGAACTGCTGGCGTTGCCTGATGATGAGTTGCTGGCGAAATGGGAAAAGAGCCGGAGAACGCTGACGACTAGCGTTGAATGGGATCATCGCGGGTGGTATCACACGCTCTATGCGGACAGCATGCGTGGAAAGAAAGTGCTGGATATCGGAAGTGGGTTCGGCGTGGACAGCATCACGTTTGCGCAGCACGGCGCGCGGATGACGTTTGTTGACCTGGTGGAAACGAATTTGAAGGTGCTGCAACGGCTTTGCAAGATTTTGGGGCTGAAAGAGGTGCGATTTCATCATTTCCAGGAACTGAGTTCGCTCCATGCACTCGATACAGATTACGACGTCATCATGGCCATGGGATCGCTTCACAATGCTCCAGTCGAGGTGATGAAGCCTGAATATCAAGAGCTGCTGCGACACCTTCGCGTCGGTGGACGCTGGCTGCAACTGGCGTACCCGAAGAGCCTGTGGATCAAGGCCGGGCGTCCTACCTTCGACAAATGGGGCCAAATGCTGGAGCGGTCGCCGTGGGAAGAGTGGTACGACGTTCCGAAACTGCTGAGCATGTTTGAGCCGGCCAAGTTTGATGTTGTCTTCTACCGCGAATTTCACAACGGGGATTTCAACTGGTTCGACTTGGTCTATCGGGGCCAGTGATTCAGCCGCCTTTAGAAGAAAAACCATGACTTTTGCGAATGTGGAGATTGCGCGGGTCAGGGATTATTGGAATGAGTGTCCCTGCAATATACGGCATTCGACCGCGCCGGTGGGTACCAAGGCATACTTCGACGAGGTAGAGGCGCGAAAATACTTCGTGGAATATCACATACCGGGATTTGCGGAGTTCGCGCGGTGGAACGGCAAGAAAGTGCTGGAAATCGGGTGCGGCATTGGGACGGACACCATCAATTTTGCCCGCGCAGGTGCGCAGGTCACGACGGTAGACCTTTCGGAAAAGTCGATGGAACTGGCACGCCAGCGCGCCGCCGTGTTCGGGCTGGAAGACCGCATTCGTTTCTGCGCGGGGAATGCGGAACAGCTCAGCGCTTTCGTGCCGCCAGAGCCGTATGACCTGATTTATTCCTTCGGGGTAATCCATCACACGCCGAATCCGGAGGCGGTTCTGGAGCAGCTTCGGAAGTACGCCGGGCCTGGAACAACGGTGAAGATCATGGTCTATCACCGGCGATCATGGAAAGTTGCGTGGATTTTGGCGACTGAAGGCAAGGGTCAGTTCTGGAAGTTGCAAGATCTAGTGGCGAAAAACTCCGAAGCGCAAACGGGATGCCCGGTAACATACACCTATACGCGGCGGGAAGGGCGGCAACTTTTGGAACGGCCTGGATTCCGCGTGACGGACGTGCAGGCCGAGCATATCTTTGCTTATCGCATCGCGGACTACGTGAAGTATCGGTACGTCAAAGAGTGGTATTTTCGCTGGATGCCGCGGCCGTTATTTCGATGGCTGGAGCGGCGGTTTGGCTGGCACCTGCTGCTCACCGCGCAGGCCGTCTGATGACTCCAGCAGGATTCTGCGCTAATCTATCTCTCACCCTCGTAAGGTGAAGTCATGAAGTTCATTCTTTCAAAATCTGCTTACGTTGCGTGCCCCAGGTGTGGGAGTTCGGACGTCTCAAGATCCCACAGGAAAGACGTGTTCGAATCTACGCTTAGCTCCGTTTTCCACATCAGACCGTACCGCTGCCTAAGATGTGATTATCGGCACTTCCGGCTCCGGCCCGCTTCCGGACACATGCACGACCACCCACTGCCCCCAAATAGCCGCTGCGGCTGGGACCCGCTGGGGACCGCGCAAACTTAGTATTACGTCCTTAAGTGGCTGCCGGTTTACCCCCTTGTTGCATGCACTTTTTTGACTATGCTTGAAGTGTGCTGACAATTTTCACGATTCCGAAAGCATTCAAAGGGCACATTGGTGTTATCCAGCACAACGCCATTGAGAGCTGGACGAAGCTGGAGCTGCGGCCGGAAATCATCCTTCTGGGAAATGACGAGGGCACAATGGAGGTGGCCCAGGAGTTCGGCTTGCGGCACTTGCCGAGTGTGGCGACGAGCGACCATGGGACGCCGCTGCTGAGTGATATGTTCCGCCAGGCGGAGTCGGCGGCCAGTTCGTCCTGGATGTGCTACGTCAATGCGGACATTATTCTATTGAGCGACTTTCTGCGCGCTACGGAAATGGTGCAGAGAAGATTCCCAAAGTCACTGCTGGTATCGAAAAGGATAAACCTGGACATTGGTGAGAGGCTCCATTTCAATCCCCAGTGGGAAGAAGGCGTCAAACGGCGCAGCAAAGTCAGCGGCAAAGAGGAACACTACACGGGTATAGACGTGTTCGCTTTTCCGAAAGGCCTCTATCAGGCCATACCCGATTTCGCGATCGGGCGGCTGTGGTTCGATCATTGGCTGATCAAAGCCGTGCGGGAGCAAAATCTGCCGGTTGTGGATGCGTCTCTGGTCGCGCCGGTGCTTCATCAGAATCATGATTATGGCCACGTGGCAGGGGGCAGAGATCAGATATGGCGCGGCCAGGAATCCGAGCGAAATTTTCATTTGTATGGCGGCGTGGAACACGCTTATACGTTGTTGGATGTGACACACGAGTTGACTCCTGGTGGCGCGATCCGAAGAGTGCGCTTCCGCAAGCCGTTGTTTAAGATTAGACAATTCGCCTGGGAGATTCTCGTACGGCGAACGGCGGTGATTCGGAAAGTGCTCGGCCTTCGAAGGGAATTCAGAGACACGGCGACCAATAAGAGTTCCTGAACATCGCTAATGGATTTTGTGGCTTGGTTGAGGGTTGCTGAGAAATCTTAGGGATCCGAGCTCGCTGGCTTCCTGCTAACGCCATCTCACGTTAAACTAAGGCCTCTCTCAGGAGGCGCATGGTTTCGACAATATCGGTTATTGGTTTGGGCAAACTCGGCACACCGATAGCGGCTTGCTTTGCAGCTCGCGATTTTCAGATCATCGCCGTAGATATTGACGCACAGAAAGTGGACGCCATTGGCCGCGGCGTGCCTCCCGTCCGCGAACCCGGACTCGCGGAACTTCTCCAAGAATCCAGAGGACGCCTTATCGCGACGCAGGATACCGAAGCGGCCGTCCGCGATTCCGAGGCTACGTTTATCGTTGTGGGCACGCCTAGCGAAGCGGACGGCGGGTTTTCACTTCGGTACGCCGTTCCCACTTGCGAAGCTATTGGCCGCGCATTGCGCAACAAGGATTCTTATCACCTCGTGGTGCTTACCAGCACGGTCATGCCGGGTTCCACGGGCGGCGAAATCAAGCCCGCGCTCGAACGCGCCAGCGGCAAGCGCTGCGGCCAGGATTTCGGCCTGTGCTACAGTCCGGAATTCATTGCGCTTGGAACGGTAATCCGCGATTTCTATTATCCCGACTTTCTTTTGATCGGCGAATCCGATCTCCGCGCCGGAGACCTTCTCTCCGATGTCTACGCCCGGACTTGTAAGAACTCCCCCACGATAGCGCGTATGAATTTCATTAACGCGGAAATCACCAAGCTGGCCGTCAATACGTACATCACGACCAAAATTAGCTATGCCAATATGCTTGCCCGCTTGTGCGAGAAACTTCCCGAAGCGGATGTCAGCGTGGTTACCTACGCGCTGGGTCTCGATTCGCGGATTGGCTCCAAGTATTTGAAGGGCGCGGTCAGCTATGGCGGCCCTTGTTTTCCCCGCGATAATCGGGCCTTTGCCGCGCTGGCCGCGCGCAGCGGCGCCTTCTCCGATCTTGCCGAAGCCACGGACCGTTTCAACCGCGCCCAGATCGCGGCTCTAGCCGGGCTTGTAAAGTCACATCAATCCGGGAGCCTTCCGGTTGGAATCCTTGGCCTTACGTACAAACCAAACACGGACGTAATCGAAGAATCCTTTGGGCTGCTGCTTGCCCTTGAGCTGGCTTCCGCCAATCTCCCGATCGTGGTCTTCGATCCTTCCGCCGATTTGCCTCGCGCTTTCGCCGCGCATAAATCCGTGCGCATTGCCACTTCCGCGGAGGACTGCATCGCGCAGTCCGGCATCGTCGTCCTCGCTACTCCCTGGCAGCAGTTCTGCGATCTTGCCAGCTCAGCCTGGATGCAGCCGTTCCGCTCGGGCCCGAGTTTTCATGCCACTCGGCGCGTGGTCATCGATTGCTGGCGGGCTCTCCCGCACCTGGAAGGTTCGCTAAATGTCCACTACATTCGCCTGGGGGCGCCATCCTCCGCGCTACATCCCGCGACCGCCAGCATTTCAGCGGACTAGGTGCGGGATTCCTGAGGCCCTACGGCCTGGAGCAGGCGGGTCGGTCAACGAAGTCGGGACGGAGCGTCTATTTGCTGCTGAGGTGAACGGTGGCGCGGGGCGTGAAAGCTTAGGCGGAAATGGCGATGGCTGAAGTCATGGCAGCGATAGGGGCTGATGAAGAGAACCCACCGAAGGAGGACTCCAGGAGCCTCTTTCTTCTCGATCTATGGATCGACGACCTTCGGCAGCTGGAGCACCCCGAGTGATGTGAATAGAAGTAGGAGAGATTCATGGTTAGGCCTTTCCGGGCAGAGAAGGATCTTAGAGCGAAATGCTGCATTTGTCGTGCCAAGAGTTCATGACGGACGGGGTCCAAATTCTCGCGACCCTTCCAGCGAAGCGCACCGAGGAGGTTCTCGGTTGTTCGGACAGCGGTAGGGTGAATGCGGGTTTGATCTTCTCTCGGGCCAGTAAAATTAGGGGGACTGCTGGTACTCTTCTGGTAAGGGGCAGGCTTCTTGTCTCTAATCTCGACCATGTCAGGAAGGCGGGCAATTGCAACGCTCCTCCACGATTTTGGGTCCAGAGAGACAGGAATGGATTCGAACGGATGAAAGTTCTGGTCACGGGCAGCAGCGGGCTGATTGGCTCGGAAGCTGTCGAGCATTTCGACCGCCAGGGACACGAAGTCGTCGGCGTGGACAACAACATGCGCCGGGTGTTCTTCGGCCCGGCGGGCGACACGCTGTGGAATCTGGAGCGGCTGAAGGGTGTGACCAAGCGATTCACGCATGCGGCGCTGGATATTCGCGATCGAATGGCGATTGAAGAGCTCTTTCGAACGCAGCCCTTCGATTTGGTCGTTCACTGCGCGGCGCAGCCTTCACATGATAAAGCGCGGGAGATTCCCCTGCTCGATTTCGAAGTGAATGCACTCGGGACGGTAAACCTCCTCGAAGTTACGCGGGAGCATTCGCCGGAGGCGGTTTTCGTATTCCTGAGCACGAACAAGGTTTATGGCGATGCACCCAACGAGATTCCCCTGAAAGAATTGGAAAAGCGGTACGACTATGCGCGGGAGGAAGATTTTGAAGGTGTTGCCGAGACTTGCCGGATTGACCAAACGCTACATTCGCTTTTTGGGGCTTCGAAAGCGGCGGCGGACCTTGCCGCGCAAGAATATGGACGCTACTTCGGAATGAAGGTGGGAATTTTTCGAGGCGGCTGTCTGACGGGGCCGTCACATTCTGGTGTAGAACTGCACGGCTTTTTGTCCTATTTGGCGAAGGTGACGCTCCGCGGCGGAAAGTATTCTGTTTTTGGCTATAAGGGCAAACAGGTGCGCGACAATATTCACAGCTATGACGTCGTGCGCGCCATCGAGGAATTTGCGGCAAATCCGCGGCCCGGCGAAGTGTACAACTTGGGCGGCGGCCGAGCAAACAGCATTTCGATGCTGGAAGCAATCGAGCGGATAGAACAGATGACCGGACGCAAGTTGGATTGGCGCTACGTGGATGAAGCGAGGAAGGGCGATCACATCTGCTATATCTCAAATCTGGGAAAGTTCCAGAGCCATTATCCGAATTGGAGAATTACGCGCGGCTTGGATGCCATTTTCGAAGAGATTATTACGTCGCAAAGCGCATAGTTGGCGCAGACCACGGCGAGATAAACCAAGAAGGCAAGAATGAAAGTGGAGACAGTTGGAGCTTCGGAACGAGGTGGGATCGCAAAAACGGCAGCTGCTCCCGTCTGCCCAGCGTGCGGTGGAATGACTCGAGAGTCAATCGTCGAAAAATTCGGGCGGTACGATCTTTTTGCATGCGTGGACTGTGGACTGCAGTTTTGGGAACCGCGGGAGATGCCGGACGCGCGATGGTATGAACAGATGTACTGCGGCCGGGATGACAAATTGCTCCCGCTTGAACCGGGCCACAAGTATTTTCTTGCCGATCCACTGGCGCCACGAAGCGGCACCCTGCTGGACATCGGGTGCGGGACAGGGAATTTTCTAGCGGCCGCGCGAGATGCGGGTTTTCGAGTAAGCGGAACCGAACTCGACAGGAACGCCGCATGCTTTGCGAAAGAGAAGCTCGGCTTGCAAAGAGTCCTTCCACTCACGATTTCCGAGTTTGCGGAACGGTATGTGGATGAACGCCTTGATGTGGTCACATTTTTCGAAGTGCTGGAGCACCAGGTCGCGCCGGCGGAATTCCTGCAGAAGGTAAAAGAGTGCGTTCGGCCGGGCGGTGTGATTGCCATGAGCGTGCCGAATCGCGACCGGTGGCTGACCGCGCCGGATGTTCTGGATTATCCACCGAATCATTTTTTGCGATGGAATGCTGCGGCGCTCGCGATGTTTTTGAACGCTCGGGGCTTCGAGGTTCTGTCCATTCGCGAACAGCCGGCTGGACTCACGCACACGGCGCGGATGATCAACATGGCGCTGCGCACGGGGATCACGAAAACCGCGGCGGGAGGAGTTTCGACGAGTTTTCGTGACATGATGCAAATGACGCCCGATCAAGCTGAGGCGGTTTTACAGGGGAAGCTAACGAAACGGCAACGCGTGATGGAAGTATTGGGCCGCATCAAATATGCGGCCTGTTTCGCTCTGGCGGCGGCCGCATATCCGTACGTTCGGATGCGAGGTTTGAAAGGGACCTATCTGTATTGTCTGGCTCGGAAGTGCGATTGAGAGGTTTCGGGGAGTCATATCTTGGCAAGAACCTTTGTCAGCGTACTGATTGACACGTACAACCACGAGCGCTTCATCGAGCAGGCGATCGTAAGCGTGCTGGAGCAGGATTTTCCCGCGGCGGAGCGTGAAATCATTGTCGTCGATGACGGCTCGACGGATCGCACGCCGGAAATCGTCAAGAAGTTCGAGCCGCTCGTGCGATTGCTGGGTAAAGAGAATGCGGGGCAAGCCTCAGCGTTTAATGCGGGTATTCCGGAATGCAAAGGGGAGATTATCGCCTTTCTGGATGGAGATGATTGGTGGGCTTCCAACAAATTGACGCGGGTAGTTCAAGCTATGGCCGCAGAACCATCCGTGGGAATTGTGGGACACGGCATTGTCAACGTTCAGCGCGACGGGCGCGAGCAAGCAGAGGTTCTTCGGGAAGGGTTTCAATTTCGGGCCAATACGATCGACGGCGCGCTCCTGTTTCGCCGTCGTGGCGCTTTTCTGGGAACCAGCCGTATGACGATCCGCTCCGATTTGCTTCGACGGATCGGGCCTGTTCCAGAAGGAATAAAAATTCAAGCCGACGAGTACTTGTTTACGCTTGCCACTGTGCTGGCTGGGGCGAAGATTCTACCTGAAACATTGACTTACTACCGTCTTCATGAGGGAAACAGTTTTCAATTGGCGAGCCACGATCGGCAAAAGCTGCGCCGCAAACAAGCATCACTCGCGATACTCGCAGCCAGTCTTTCGCGGCAGCTTGAGAAGTTCGGTATTGCTCCGCAAGTGCGCCGCACGGTAATCGCATACACCAAATGCAGTGCGGACCAACTTCGGCTAGGTCTGGATGGCGGGTGGCCGTGGGAGACCGTGACGACCGAATGGAAGATCTATGAAATACTGCATCCGGATGCGCGGCTCTCACATCGTGTGTTCAAATTGACGATCCTTCTGGGAGCTTTGATTACGACGCCTAAGGAGTTTTATAGAATTCAGAGGAGACTAGCCCAAAACGGCTTTTACCAGCGAGCTCGTGCACGTTGGATTCCAGTTCCCGAGATGGAACATATCCAAAAAGATTGGCACGCGGGATCATGATCAAGGCGGCGATTCATAAGACCTTCAGGCTCTTCGGCTTCGACATCGTTCAGTTCCCTCCCAGGGACCAGGCGTCTCCTCCCGACTTTCGCGAGGACGAGCTTGAGATCCTACGCCAAGTCCGCCGGTGGACAATGGTTAGCCCGGATAGAATCTACGCGCTCATTCAAGCTGTGCGGTACGTGCGCGCGAACGAGATACCGGGAGCCATTGTCGAATGCGGCGTATGGAAAGGAGGCAGCGTGGCCGCCATTGCCAGAACCCTTCTTCAGCTACAAGACGTAAGCCGCGAACTGTATCTGTTCGATACCTTTGAAGGGATGACGGAGCCTACTGCGAAAGACCTTGATTACACAGGTAAGCAGGCGTCGCAAGTTCTAGCGGATTGTCCTGGGGACAGATGCATCGACGCGCCACTGGAACAAGTGAAGAAAGTACTTTTCGGGACGGGCTACCCAAGTGAAAAAATTCACTTCGTTCGAGGTCGAGTGGAAGACACCATACCGACCTCCGCGCCAGAGCCGATCGCACTGCTGCGACTCGATACCGACTGGTATGAGTCCACTAAGCATGAGTTGATTCACCTGTTCCCACGTTTGTCCAAGGCTGGTGTCATCATCATCGACGATTACGGACATTGGCAAGGGGCCCGAGAAGCCTGCGATGAATATTTCGCGCAGAATTGCATCCCGATTCTTCTAAACCGAATTGATTACACCGGCCGGATTGCATTGAAGCCGTGACTTTGACTGAACAGTGGAGGGCGGCGCAAACAGCGATTTCCCGGCTAACGCTGGTGATGCAGCAAAACGAGGACATGCGTAGATGCGGATTCTCATAATAGCGGGAGTACCGGGGAAGGCTGAGGCTGGAGTCGCTGGAATTGTCTACAATCTAGCGAAGGAACTGGGCGAATTGGGACACAGCGTGAAGCCTCTTTTTTTTGAAGATCTGCTACCTATGCAGTTGTGGCCGAATCGCTTTCGCACGATCGAGTTTGCGAAGCGAATAGCTGAATACGTTCAGGAGACGGGCAAGGAATTCGACATTGTCAACATTCATGCGCCGTTTGGCTTCTGGTATGGAGCAAAAAGGAAGCAGCGCGGTCCGCAGGCAGGCCCTCCGTACGTGATGACCATGCACGGTCTCGAGGAGCGCCGGAATTATGCAATGGGCAGGGAAGCCGATAAAGGACGCGCGGACTATTTCAAGTGGAAGAATCGCGTGTGGCAGCGTCTTTATCATATGCCAACCTATAGCTGGTCTTTTAAGGCCGCCGATCAATGCATTGTGACAAACCGAGAGGCTTTGCACTTTCTTCAATTGCATTACAATCTGCCTCCGGACCGTGTGTGGCTAGTCCCGAACGGTGTTGGACCAGACTTCTTCCATGCACGAGCTTTCTCCGATGGAATTGCGACTAAGCTTCTCTTTGTTGGAACGTGGATCGATCACAAAGGAATTTACTACCTGGCAGAGGCTTTCGAAAAAGTCCTTCGCGTGATTCCTGAAGCGCGTTTGACAGTCGCGGGCTGCGGGGAACCAGAAGAAAAGGTGCGCGGGTACTTTGCGCCGGCTGCTCAGGCGGCAGTGGAAGTGTGGCCGTTTATTAAACGCGAGGAGATTTCGAGTGTGTATGCCGAGCATGAAGTCTTCGTGCTGCCTTCCCTCATGGAGGGTATGCCGCTCGTGCTGCTGGAAGCCATGGCCTCTGGGATGGCTGTGGTGACCACGGAATCGAGTGGCATGACCGATCTGGTCGAGGATTCGCACGATGGGCTCCTCGCCATTCCTGGAGAAGCGGAGTCGCTTTCGGCGGCGATTATCCGGCTTTGCCGCGATCCTGAATTGCGACTAAGACTAGGCAGTGCGGCCCAAGAAAAGATGAAGCGCTATACCTGGAGGGAAACCGCCCACCGGACGGAGACGGTTTTCTACAGGGCGATGGGGAGGATGCCCGAACCCCTGGGCGGACTCCGGAAAGAAACAGTTGAGCGAAACGTCCCCGCTGCGGCAAATCCCGGCACCGCGCGGTAACCAATTCTCAAGTGTCCGAGGAAGCCAGAAGCGAAGTGACAACGGCAAGGATTCGATTCGTCGAGATTCCCACAGACCTGCATAAGCCCGAGAAGTGGGTGTCTCGGGCAATGAAACACCCGTTCTTCGCGTGGGCCGGCTTACGGCTGCCGATTGCGCAGCATACCGCGGCAGAACATCAAGCTCTCGAAAAGCACGCAGGAGGGTGCAAGAGCTTGTTGGAAATCGGAGTTGCCGAAGGGGCGTCCGCGGTCGCGCTGCGAAGCACGATGAACCCGGAAGGCACGCTGTATCTTGTGGATCCGTTTCATCTTTCAAGAGTGCGCGCACTGAATTTTTTGCGCCGTGTCGCCAGACGGACGGTTTGCGCGAAAGCGGGGCCCACAATTGTTTGGATCGAGCAGTTCAGTCATGAAGCGGTAGTGAAATGGGAAAAACCAATCGACTTTCTATTAATCGACGGCGATCACAGAGAACAAGCTGTCGAGCAAGATTGGCAGGATTGGCATCGGCTCTTGATGAAAGATGGGCTAGCCGCATTCCATGATGCGAGGATCTTTCCGGGCGGATGGACTTCTCCGGACTATGGGCCGGTTCGCTTTGTGGATCGCGCCTTTCGAAATGACTCTTCGCCATGGGAAATTCTCGACGAGGTAGATTCATTGGTGTTCGTCCACAGGAGGAACACGACCCTTGCTCACGCTGGGGATTAATTATTCGCAGATGCATGACTCGTCGGCGTGCATCGTGCGCGACGGCGAGCTCTTGTTCGCTGTGGCGGAAGAGCGCATCAGCCGATTGAAGCACGATGCCAGCTTCCCCAAGAATGCCATTCGAGCATGTCTCGATTTCGCAAACGTGCGAGCGGAACAGCTGGACGAAGTGTGTTTTGGATGGCAGACGGCGGGGCCGGTCTTCCGGCACGATCTGAAATGTTACGCCGCAGGGAAAATGCCGCTGACGTATCTGAATTGCCTGAATTCGACGCTGCACTTCTTGAGCATGTGGCACCAGGAAAGCGGAGCGAAGAAATTCGCGCAACAATTCGGGCCGACAAAAGCGAGAATGCGGTTTGTTGATCATCACCTTGCGCATGCCATCAGCGCCTATGCGTACTCGGGATTTGAGGATGCTGCTGTTGTGGTGATGGACGGCCGCGGCGCGTGGGAAGCGACGACCATCTGGCAAGGCCACAACGGCAGGCTCGACCCCGTGCTCATGATTCCCTTTCCCGATTCCTTGGGACATTTCTACAGCGAATTTACCGAGTTTCTTGGTTTTCAGCGCAATAGTGACGAGTGGAAAGTGATGGGACTTGCGCCCTATGGGAAGCCCGGCGTGGATTTGTCCGCCTTCATCGATGTGAGGGCGTCGCCGTATCGAGTCCACACGAAGCAACTGATTGCCAACGGCGCGACGCCGATTGCCGGCATGGCTGCGCTTCTTGGCCCGCCGCGCATTCCAGAGAGCGACATCGACGAGCGACACAAGAACATCGCTTACGCCGTGCAAGACGCCTGCGAAATAGCGATGATGAACGTAGTGCGGATGGCCATCGAGAAAACAGGGTGCCGGAATGTTTGTCTTGCCGGAGGTGTAGCGCTGAATTCGAAAGCCAATGGAAAAATTGTGGCATCCGGTCTTGTGGATAAATTGTTTGTGCAGCCCGCGGCCTCGGATGATGGCGTAGCGCTTGGCGCGGCGCTTGCGCCTCATCTTGACGGCAAGGGAAAATTGCCGAACAAGGCGATGCGGCACGCGTATTGGGGGCCATGTTTTGACGACAACGCAATCGAACGCGCGCTGCGCACCTATAAAGTGCATTACACGAAACTGTCGGATCCCGCGCCCACGGCGGCTGAACTGCTTGCGCAAGGGAAAATCCTCGGCTGGTTTCAGGGACGCATGGAATTTGGCCCGCGCGCGCTAGGAAGCCGTTCGATTCTTGCGGATCCCCGCGATCCGGAAATGAACGCCAAGGTCAACAATGCGGTGAAATTCCGTGAGTGGTGGCGGCCGTTTGCGCCATCGATCAAGAAGGAAGCAGCCGACAAATACTTGGAGAGCGCGACGGATTCACCGTTTATGATTCTGACGGCGCAGGTGCGCCCGGAAAAACGGAGCATAATTCCGTCGGTTACGCATGTGGATGGAAGCGCGCGCCCGCAAACGGTAGAGAAAGAAATCAATCCGCTTTACTGGCGGCTGATCGATGAATTTGAAAAGCGCACGGGCGTGCCCGTCATCATGAACACATCCTTTAATCTGCGTGGCGAAGCCATTGTGCACACGCCGACTGATGCAATACGGACATTTTTCAGTTCGGGCATGGACGCGCTGGTGATCGGAAGCTTTCTCGTCGAAAAATGAGCATCTTGCAATGAGCGGACAGCGCGTCATCGCGCTCCTCGGACGACCCGACGCGCCCACCGACGCGGTTGAAGAGTACTGCCGCTACCTCGGCGAGGCTATGACGGCGGAAGGCTTCGAAATGATCATCGAGCGAGTCGCGTGGCCACAAGATGGGTGGACCCGCGCAGCGAAAGCACTTCGACGGCGAGCAAAAGGATGGCGCGGAGCGTGGGTCCTCGTTCAATACACGGCGCTGGCCTGGTCAGCGCGCGGTTTTCCTCTGCGATTTCCCCGGCTTCTTAAGATACTGAAAGCCGCTCAAGTCCGCGTTGGAGTCGTGTTTCACGACGTCGAGCCCTACAGCGGAGCACGAGTGATTGACCGCTTGCGCCGCGCTTTGCAACTGCGCGCCATGGGCACAGCGCTGCGCGCTTGCGACGCTGCCGTTTTCACGGTTCCCATGGAGAAGATTTCCTGGCTCAAGAACCAGCTTGGCAAAGGATGCTTCATTCCCGTCGGAGCCAATCTGCCCACAGCCAGCAAAGCCAACTCGAGAAAGGGTATTTTCACCCGCGGAAAGCTGAGCGTCGCGGTCTTTGGCATCACCGGCGGGGAAGCGGGACGAGGGGAAATTGACCAAATCGTTGATGCCGTCCAATTCGCAGCCTCGCGTGTTGGAAATCTGCGGCTGATTGTTTTTGGCCGTAATGCGCAGAGCGCCGAGGCGGAATTGCGGCAGCGTTTTCAATATGGAGGTGTTGAACTCCACGTGATGGGCGTCTTGCCGGGAGAAGACGTAGTGCGCAGCCTTTCCATTTCCGACGTTCTGCTGTTTGTGCGCGGACATATTTCCACGCGGCGCGGCAGCGCAATCGCTGGGATTGCCTGCGGCCTGCCGGTGGTCGCGTCCGCTGGATCGGAAACGGCG
>DASQYT010000030.1:0-2704 GCA_035639075.1 Candidatus Elarobacter sp. | reverse complement strand
CATCGTCGAAGTGATACCAGGTCCGGTTTTTGGCGTTATCTGCCGTGCTTCGTAACCGGCCAAACCGAATTGAAGTCGAATAGCCTCTGTGCGCACAATTGTTCCCATTAGCGAATAATCGAGGTCGAATGTATCGCCCGGGTGAACGCCAGTGCCTTCCTGTGTAGTATGAAACTCGTACATTTCAAACACGGAGAAGCTCAGAACCTTATTGTTGGTTAGATAGAACGTCTGGCCAGACGACAGAGTGTGCGTCCAGTAGCCCGAACCAACGTTGTCGTTCGCGTCTGCGTGGAACCGGCCTGTCGGCGCCAAGAAACCATACATCGACCGGACCGCGATCCGCTCCCAGCTCCAGCCCAAGATGAGAGGTAGATGGTACGAATCCGCAAAGCCGCTCCCACCGCTGATGTTGCCGTGGATATCAGATGTCAGATCATTTTTCGCGAATGGCAGGGTTACTGACGCGGAGTAAAGGGCTCCGCCAAGAAATGTTTCGTTACTCACCCAGGTCAGCGTGTTCATGTCCATGATCACAGAGTTGCTTCCGGTGGCTATCGTGTTGCCATTGTCGTCTTTGGCTTCATCGCGCGAGTAAAGGAGAAACTGGTTCGAGTAACTAAACCCGTGTGCCGGTGTAATCCCGGAATTTATCGCGGTCATTCCAAGCGGATAAACCCCTCTATTCTGTGCCTGCGCCGGGATCACAGCGATCAGCATTGACACCGCACCAAAAATTCTCAACGAGAACGTTGAGCTGCGTTTACGCGCGAAGGCGATTCGATTCAACGAGTGTCGCACGGCGAAGTACGCCACGCGTGTGGCAGGGTTGCCGTAAAGGTGCCGTCGTTCATTTCATCAGGGCGAGGTTGCGCCAGAAGTTCGCGATGCTGTCAGAGACGCCGAAGAGCACGGTGAAGTGTGTCGAGTCCACCATCACGATGTCACCGGCTCGTTGCCGGTTCGGCGGCAGCCACAGGAGGCAGTTGAACTCCTTGTTGCCGGCTTCGGTGAACGGGTGCGGACGCTCCATGTCAATGGGCTGCCGTGCGAGCACCTGCACCGCTTTCCCGTCGTCTTTGGTCACCGCGTACTGCGGCAGGTGCGGATGTAGGCTGAGCGTGTCCACGTTGGTGAGCAGCCCTTTCTTGTCGAGGTCACGAAATGGCGTGAGCGGGGCGATGTTTTTTGTCCCTTTGACCACCGCCGGACGCAGGCCCCACTCATTCCACACGGGAATCTCGAGGCCCTTCATCAGCGAGCGGGTGTATTGGCTGAACCGCTGCTGGCGCGGCACGAGCGCATCGCGGTGGTGCAGATATTCCATCTGGCGCTGCTTGTAGTCTGCGGTGAAGCCGACGTCGTGGTGCGGCGCGGCGAGTAAGCAGGTGCCCTCGCGCTTCAGCCACTTTTCGATGGCGGCGATTTCCTCCGGCATAGCCTCCTCCTCGGCGAGCAGGTGATCGAGGCCGAAGACGAGCAGCGTGTCGGTGTCATTGAGAATCCGCTCATCAATCGGCAGTTTAAAGCCCGCCTGGTCAATGCGCTGGAACACCGCGACAGGATGCCCAGTGGCTTCTTCCGCGGCTTTTTGAAAGCTCAGCGTCGAACGATGGAACAGTTCCAGCGTGCCGGCAATGCCCTGCAGAAACTGCGCGGCGCTCCACTCCGGTGTCTCGTAGTTCGGCCAAAGCACGTTGCGCACTTCGGTCATCGTCGAAAAGCGGTTCTCCATTGCGGCGGGATCGCGCTGCGACTCCCACGGGTAGCTCCACGTCCAGTAAATGCTGAGGCGGCGTTTGCCAGCGGTGTATTTGCGGGCGACGTGGTTCTGATTGTACGTGCGGGCGGGCAGGATGGGTGTGCTCATGGTGGTGTGTCGTTGGTTAGAGAGTCAGTTGGATTTGCCAAGTGCGGCAAGCCAGCGCAAGGCCTTGAGGCTGGGCAGGAAAAAATAGGCGCCGCCGCGGACGGTTGTGAAGGAGGGTAAACCGGTAATCTTTTTGCGGATCGGCCGCTTCGGGATTTTAAACTCCAGCGTGCCGTCCTGGTTGCCAATAATCGGATCGCGCTCGTTGCCTAACTCATGAAAGTTTTTGTCGTTAATCCAGACGTTTTGCGCGAATTCAAATTGCCGGATGAGGCTGGCGCAGCCCACGAAGGAGGCGATGCCTCGCTCCACACCATCATCGGGCGCGCCTTCCGGCAACGCTGGTCCGTAGGTTCCCCCGCGGCGGATCATGCGCCGTCGATTCATGTTCGCAGCCGTGTCGCGCGGATTCATGCGCCGAATGTGTGAACCAAGTGGCGCGGCGTAACCGTGCGGATCCATCTTTCCGTAATCAAAGTTGTTGTTGCGCTGGCGGTCGGCGCCGAGCGCAGGATCGTCCTTTTCCGGCGCGAGGACGAGAGGAGCGCCGCTTCGCCAGCGTCCCATTAACTTCGCGGCAATCAGTTCTTGTTCCTCGGGAGTCTCGCCGTGTTGGCGTAAGAAATCGCGAAATGCGCCCACGTGCTCCTCCAGGCGGCGATACGCCACGAAGCTGCCGTTTCGGGAAAGGATCTCAGGTTTCGGCAATTCATTGGGAGGACCATTTTCGTCTGGATAGCCAAGGAAGAACTCACCCGGCTTGAGTGCATGACCCGAGCCAGGAGTAGGCTCGTCACCGGCCAGGCCTTCGATCGCCGGCAGGGAGAGCCGGTC
>DASQYT010000029.1:0-3623 GCA_035639075.1 Candidatus Elarobacter sp. | reverse complement strand
GTGCTGGATTTTCTTGTTCCAGCTCATTTCGGATACGTGCACCAGGCCTTCGATTCCTTGCTCCAATTCCACAAATACGCCGTAGTCCACGATCCCGACGACTTTGCCCTTGACCTTTCCGCCGGCGGGATATTTCTCCGCAGCTCCGGCCCAGGGATCGGCCATCAGTTGCTTCAGTCCGAGCGATACGCGCTGCTTTTCCTTGTCAAACTTCAGGATAATGACGTCGAGTTCTTGGTCCGGCTTCACCACATCGGAAGGATGCTTCACGCGGCCCCAACTCATGTCGGTCAAGTGCAGCAAGCCGTCGATTCCGCCGAGGTCGACGAACGCGCCGTACTCAGTCACGTTTTTGACGTGGCCGTGCACGACCTGCCCTTCGCTCAGCGTTTCCATCAATGCGGCGCGCTTGGCGTGCAGTTCTTCCTCCAGTAGCGCGCGGCGGCTGACCACCACGTTGCCGCGACGGCGGTTTAGCTTGGTGATGCGCACCTGGATTTCCGTGCCGGTCAGGTTGTCCAGGTTCTGCGCCGGCCGCAAATCGTACTGTGAGCCCGGCAGGAAGGCGCGCACGCCGATGTCGACCACGACGCCGCCCTTGATGCGGTCCACCACTTTGCCGGTAATCGTTTCTTTGGCCTTGAACGCTGCTTCGATTTTTTCCCAAGTCCGGCGGCGCAGCACTTTCAGGTACGACAGGATCGTGAAGCCGTCCTTGTTTTCCCCGGTGCGCTGCACCTCGATGGTGCTGTTTGGCTCCGGCCGCGGAATCTCCGTGTCCGCGAACTCGGCAGCCGGAATCAGTCCCTCCGTCTTACCGCCCAGATCCACTACTACGCCATGTTCCGTGTACGCGACAACCTTGACCTCAATCACCTCGTGCGACGCAGCCGCTTCCTGCTTTTCGTCGTACTCCTGCAGCAGCTTGCTCATTTCTTCCGAGCCGGCCGCTTCTTCGTCCGCGGCGGCAGATTCGGCATCCGCAGCGTGCGCGGCAGCCGCATCCGCGGACGCGCCAATCTGCTCCGGCGTTCCGGCCGCAGGCGTCTCTCGCTCAGCGCTTGCCGCTTCTGAAGACTCTGCAGCGGCGGCAAGAGCCGTTTGCTCCGTCGCATTCTCTACCGCTGAATTTGTTTCTGTGTGCGTGCTGTTCGGAGCGGTTTCAGCTTCGGGTGCAGGCGCGGCAGCAACCGCATTGGAGTGGTTATCGTGGTCAGTAAACATGGTTGTTGGCCTCCGGAAGTTTGTTTCGCCTTGGGTAGCCGCAATGCGGCCCCGCGTTCAGTCGAATGAATTCCTTGCTGATTCCCTGTCTGGGTTTAGTGCAAGGAGGTTAACTGCAAATCGGTTACTTGGGACACAGATGCTGCGGGCGTCGAAAACGCTGCAACCTCAAAAGGATACTCGCCGCGCGAACCTTGTGTCAATCAATCTGCGGTTTCGAAAAGACCTTCAATTTTGCAGCTCTTTCAATAGTTTCCGTGCTCGCGCTTTCATGGCCGCTGTGCCGGCTCGCAAGCTTTCTTCGAGGGTTCGCCGCACCGGCTCTCGTAGGCTTGCATCCTGATTAGCGAGATCAGCCAACCCTTGCAGAGCAAAAGTCTTCACCATGGAGCTGCGATCTTCCAGGTAACGCCGCAGGGCTGCCGCAGCGCAATATCTCTCTGGCCCGCTTAGCGTAAGTCTCGGCACCATGAGCGCCAGATGCCACCTCAGTTCAGTCTGTTCCGCTTCATCCAGCAGGCCGAGCAATTCCTGTTTGTGGGATTCCAACAATTCCGGCAACGTGACGCTGATTTTTTCGGCCGCATCCGCTGCCCGCATCCGGACAACCGGATCTTCGTCCCAAAGGCATTTAAAGAGTTCGGCGAAGCGTCCTGGCTGGCGCAAGACAAGTTTCTTGACCTCGTTGGACCGGCCAATCGATCGCCGGTCTGCTCCTTTGAGCATGGCGGCAATCGCGTGGCTGCGCATCTCTGGGTTACTGGGAATTGGCCGTCCGTCTTTTGTCTTACGCGGGCGCACGACCCGCCTGCGTCTTTTCCCGCCGGAAATCCGGAGCAGATACTTCCACGGTGCGGCACATCTCATACAATCGTGAACGCATGCGCGATCCGATGCGCTGCTCCAGCGAATCTTCTCGTGTAGGCGAAATCAGCTTCCCTCCAGGGAGGCGCGCCGGTTCACCTTCCGAGGCGGGATTGTCGAGGTAATTCGTGGTGATAATGGTTGTGCGGTTCTCGTTATACCGCGCGTTCAGGACAATCCCCACGATGTCGCGCACCCAGTCGGACGGTTTACTCGCGCCGAGATCATCGAGCACCAGGATTTCCACCGTGCGAATCGGCTCGAGAATCTTCATCTCCGTTGATTCGCTCGCCGGGTTGTAACTTGCTTGAATTTCCTTCAACAGTTCGCGGTAATCGCAAAATAATCCGGCGTGTCCCCGATGAATGAGTTCTTTCAATGCCGCAACCGCCAGATGCGTTTTTCCCACCCCAGACGGTCCCATGAACAGCAAGCCCTTTTCGGACGAACCGGGATACTCACGCACAAACCCTTGCGTAAAAAGCTTCGCTTGCTTCAGCGAGTGCGCGTGCTGTGCCGACCAGGTCTTCCCATCGGTCAGGTCCGTGACGTAACTCTCAAAGTCACAATGCTCGTAACGTTTGGGAATGTGCGCGCGTTCCATGACCAGGGATGCGCGCGCCTCCATGCCGCAATCGCACGCCAGTGCGACTTTGCCGGCCCCATCCGCGCGCGGCACCAGCTTCCATCCCGTTCCCCTGCAAAGAGTGCAATTTTCCAGCGCCATAATCAGACCGGTACTTTTCCCTGCGCCAAACAGCATACGGGCGTGTTCTTTGGACGGCAAGCTGTCTAGCTTGGGAAAACTGTGGAAGGAACTACTCAATCTCTTTGGTGAGATCTGATTGCCGATAGCTGATTTCTGCTCGCAGAGTACTACCGCACGATCCGCGGCGTAGCGCGAACAATCGCAGTCCGCGGCATTTTCTCCCGCGTGTACGACGCCGCTACGCGCGACAATTCCTGCTGCACCACTTGCGCGAACTCTCCCATCTGCCGCTCCATCTCGATCATTTTCTCGCGCATGTTCAGAATAATCTCGATGCCCGCCAGGTTGACGCCCATGTCCCGCGCCAGGGTCAGGATCACATCCAGCCTTTCGAGATCCGCGTCCGTATATAGCCGCGTGTTCCCCTGCGAACGCGACGGCTTCAGCAGCCCCACGCGTTCGTACAGCCGCAGCGTCTGCGGATGCAGCTTGTACAACTCCGCCACCGCGCTGATCATGTAGCCGGCCTTGGCTCGTTTTTTTGCTCGCGGCGCCATATTCGATTCCCTAGACTCCCGCCTTGCTGAACAAATCCTTCCGCGGATCACCCGGCGCGACGCTCTCCAGCTCTTTCATCAGATTTCGCACGCGTTCATCCGTCGGAGGAGGCACTAGCACTTGAATTTCCACGTACTGGTCGCCCCTTGCGCCATTCCTCGCGCTCGGCACACCTTTTTCTTTCAGGCGCAGCGTCTTTCCGCTGTTCGTACCTGGCGGAATCCTCACCAGCGCGCGCCCGTCGATCGTGGGCACTTCTATCTTGGCG
>DASQYT010000028.1:0-3774 GCA_035639075.1 Candidatus Elarobacter sp. | reverse complement strand
CAGCTGGCTTATGTGGCAACCCTGAGATTGTTGTCTCCACACCCGCCCCGGTGTACACCGCTTTTACCTGTTGATCTGCAAGAAGCATGTCTCTCACACGTTCGTAAGCGGCGTGGTGTGCCTGAAAATTCTCGATCAGTTTTTTTTCCTGTGGTGGTTTCATGCTGAATGACATGAATGCCCACAAGGCGCCAACCGCCACGACAAGTAGGCCCAAAAGAATAATTCCCGCCTTAAGAATAGTCCTGCCTTTGAGTGGCGCGTCCCAGAATCCCAACATTGATTCCTTCGCTGTCAATTGCATCCGCAGCCCCGCCCGGTCATGCCGCCATTCTTGCTGAAGGTTCGTCCGTCGTTCGCACCAAGCGTAATAAAGGGCCAACCTGTCTCATCCAATCGGTCGTTCTGCTGGGTTTGGCCCCGGATATTGTGATAGAAGAGACCAGCCATTCGTGCTGTCATTTCAGCATAGCGAAGCTGCCACAAGTGGTTAAGGCTGAACCCAATTTCTCGGTCACCGTAAAATGCGTCGTCCCACCCCCCGGTTTCAAAACCAGCCATGTAGTTGCCAAACTCAGCAGCGGTCATTTTCACACCACATCTTGTAAACGTATCGTTCTGATGTTCGTTCCAGCCAAAATCATAATCCCCCTGGCCTGGAACGCCCTGATAGCCTCTACTATGGTCGAATATGTTCCCAAGTCCTTTAAAGAAACCAGCCGTCGCATCCGTGTAAGCCGGTTGAAGAAACAGTTGAAGCGTCTGCTGTTCATTATAATCCGTCAGTCCGAATGGATCGGATAGATTGACAGGATTGTCATGGACGTAGGCGTAGAAGTTTGGTAAGCGTCAATCGCAGGCCGTCTTGACGAGCTTCAGTTGTCTATGCTGCGCGGCGTGAGCTACCAGTGAGCTCCGCGGCGAGATTCCAAGGCAGGAGTTCCTCGATGCGGTTGATGGGATGATCGGCGATGCGCGAGAGCACCTCGCGCAAGTACGCTTCAGGGTTCAGACCGTTGAGTTTTGCTGTTCCGATCAGCCCATAGATCGCCGCTGCGCGTTCACCTCCGGCATCCGATCCAGCGAATAAATAGTTTTTTCTGCCCAAAACGACGGCGCGCAACGAGCGTTCCGCGGCATTATTGTCGATCTCCAGGTGGCCATCGTTACAGAAGCGCATCAACTCATCCCACCGTTTCAGCGCATAGCGAATCGCCTTCGTGGTATCAGATTTTGTCGATAGCTTGCCCAAGGTCTCTTCGAACCACTGCTTCAGCGATTCCAGCAACGGCCGGCTGCGCGCGTTCCGTATCTCCCGCCGTTCCTCGGCGGAACGTCCTCGGATCTCTTCCTCGATGGTATACAGAGCCGCGATCCGCTCCAGCGCTTCTTTCGCTACGGCAGACTTGTGAGCCTCGTACAGATCGTAAAACGACCTACGAACGTGCGCCATGCATGCCGCTTCTTTCACTCGCCCATCTTCATAGACGGCATCGTATCCTGCGTAACCATCCGCCTGCAGCGTGCCCGTGAACTTGCTCAAGTGGGCTTTCGGATGTTCGCCCTTGCGATCCGGCGTGTAGGCGAACCACACTGCCGGCGGGGTCCGATCTCCCCAGGGCCGGTCGTCCCTCACGTAGGTCCACAACCGTCCCGTTTTGGTTTTGCCATTGCCCGGTGCCAGCACCGGCACGGGCGTGTCGTCAGCGTGCAGCTTCTCAGCGCTCATCACGTGACGTCGCAACGCCTCTACTAATGGTTCCAGTAATCGGCTGCATCCCCCCACCCACTCCGCCATGGTCGAGCGATCCAGCTCCACCCCTTCTCGCGCATAGATTTCCGACTGCCGATACAACGGCAAATGATCACAATATTTTGAAACCAACACATGGGCCAGAAGTCCCGGGCCTGCCATCCCGCGCTCGATGGGACGGCTCGGTGCTTCCGCCTGCACGATCTTGTCACAGCACGCACAGGCCAACTTCGGCCGAGCCTGCCGGATCACTTTGAAATGTTCCGGCACATACTCCAGCATTTCCGAAACATCTTCACCGAGTTGTTTCAGCTTTCCGCCGCAGTCTGGGCATACTTCCTGCTTCGGCAGAACCCTGTGCGTCTCACGCGGCAGATGCGCCGGCAACGGCTGCCGCGCACGTTTCGCCGCTCGATTCACGACCGACACAGCCATCGGGGCAGGGGAAGCAGCTAGCTGTTGCGCGCGGCTCGCTTCCAGTTCGTCTAGCTTCAACTCCAACTGTTCAATCTGCCAGTCCAGCTTCTCCGACTTGCGCCCGAACTGCATCCGCCGCAGCTTGGCGATCAGCAGCTTCAGCCGCTCGATCTCTTCGTCTCGCGAGGCAAGTTGTGCCTCTTTGCGAAGGAGTTGTTCGTCTTTGGAAAGGAGTTGTTCGTCCTTGGAAAGAATTTGCGCGTGCTGTGCGATGATCAAGGCCTTCAATGCTTCGTGGTTCAGCGTGTCGAGATCGGGAAGGGCCGCGCGCTCACTCATCGTGCGCGCAGTATGCCAAGCAACGAAATTCCTGGCAAATCAATTGTTGATAATTTTTGTTTACACCGCCAGCTGCGGCGCCTGCGTGCGCACCGGCCGCCGCCAATCGATCCCTTCGAGCAACATCGCAAGTTGTGCCGGTGTCAGTGACACCGTCCCGCTCGTCGCTTGCGGCCAGATAAATCTTCCTCGCTCCAATCTCTTGGCGAACAGACACAACCCGTCACCATCGAACCACAGAACTTTGATCAGATCACCGCGTCTCCCACGAAAGAGAAACACTTGGCCCGAAAATGGATTCTCTTGCAGCGCCGTCTGCACTATCCCGCTTAGTCCCACAAAACCGCGACGCATGTCTGTCACGCCTGCCACAATCCAGATACGCGTTCCCGCCGCCAGCCCGATCATCGCGCTAAATACTCCAACACCGTGTGCAGCGAAGTCTGATCGGCAATCCCGACAATGCGAACCGTCCCCTTGGGTAGTTCAATCTGAATCGTGCCGCTCGCTGCCGATGCGTTTCTCCTTCGCGCAGTTTCTCTGACCCCCTCTACCACGCGCACCGCCAGCAAACCAGGCGTTTCCCGATTTGCAGGTTCGAGCTGCCCCTGCAGATACAGCCGTCGCCAGCCAAACAGTTGGTTGGCATTCACTCCATGCACTCGCGCCACCCGCGCTAGCGATGCACCGGGCTCCAGCGCCTCCTCGACGATTCGACGCTTCTCCTCCACGGTGCGAAATCGCCGACGCTCTCTACCCCTCAACTGAATGGATTGCGTGGAAGTGTCCATGATTCTCCTTTGTGGACACGATCATTGTGTCCACAAAGGTCATCATTCATGCCTACCCACACTTCGTCCAGACGGTCGCGCTTTGACGCTTACGTTTGACGTTCTGGTGAGCTCGCTGCAAGCCAAGTATCCCGACCATCTTGGATTGCTATAGCGGGACGCGTCCCCAACTGAGTTTCGCCGTGCATGAATACGCAGCGGATTCGACGATTCTGGTAATGTCGGCAATCCGGACGTGCCGCCGAAGAGTCGTGGCGCAGACCGTTGTTGGGCTTCCCGGCAGCTCAATGGTAAAACGCTCGGCTGTTAACAGAAGGATTGAAATCGGTGTGGATATGCGCTATCCGGCTGTCGGTCCTCGATCGCGAGGTGTAACTGCCTTTATCTCAATTTATCCCAATAGGCTGCCAATCGTGCCCAAACCGTCCAGAGCCGGCCGAATGTGGTCTATACTTGTCAATGGTTTAGGAGCGA
>DASQYT010000027.1:0-4215 GCA_035639075.1 Candidatus Elarobacter sp. | reverse complement strand
AGTCCAGCGCCGAGCGATCTACTAAGATGTACGCGAATCAGCGAACCGCGCGATCTTTGACGAAACTTATTCTGTTCATTTGCGTCTTTAGAGAGTGTTGGTGTGTGCGTGGCCTTAAGTCCTTTCTTGCATTCCGTCCCGGAAGTCATTTTCACGGAGGAGTCATGCTATTGCGTGTTCGAAGCGGCATTCAGCGAATCGCGATTGTAACAGCGGTATTTATGTTGAGCTGGCAAGCGGCAAGCGCCGCACCTCATGCACCGGCGCCTGCGGTCGAGCTGAAAGTTCCCATCGAGTATTACAAGCTGCCCAATGGACTGCGCGTCGTCCTTTCTCAGGATCACACTGCTCCAACGGTTTGCGTCGCGGTGTATTACCGGATTGGGTTTCGAGTGGAGCCCAAGGATCGCACTGGATTCGCGCACCTCTTCGAACACATGATGTTCCAGGGCTCGCAGAACCTGGGAAAGATGGAATTCATCAAGCTGGTCCAGCAGAACGGCGGAATCCTGAACGGATCGACGCGATTCGACTTCACAAATTACTTCGAAGTGCTGCCTGCGAACAAACTGGAGACGGCGCTGTGGGCCGAAGCGGACCGCATGGGCGGCTTGGCGGTAAATGAAGACAATTTGAAGAATCAGCAGGGCGTTGTCGGGAACGAAGTGAAAGTGAACGTGCTGAACCGTCCGTATGGCGGCTTCCCCTGGATTGACATGCCGATGGCCGCGAACACCAACTGGTACAACGCGCACAACTTCTACGGAGACCTAAAGGACATCGAAGCGGCGACGCTCACGGACGTGCAGGCGTTTTTCAAAACGTACTATGCGCCGAATAACTCGGCGCTGGCGATTGTGGGAGATTTTGACGCCACGGAAGCGAAAAAATTTGTGGAGAAATACTTCGGGCCGCTGAAGGCATCGAATCTTCCCCCGCAACCGGGCCTGAGCGAACCGCGGCAGGAAAAAGAAAAGCGCATAACCAAGACCGATCCGCTGGCGAAGAGGCCGGCGATCGCCGTGGGTTACCACATGCCGGAACGCAACACGCCGGAATACTATGCGATGGCGGCGATCGATTCGATGCTGATCGAAGGCGACGACAGCCTGCTGCATCAGGAACTGGTGCAGAAACGCGGGATGACGGGCAGCGTCAATGGCGGGATCAACCTGCTGGGCAACGCGTACGACTACAACGGGCCGATGCTGTTCATCACCAACTTCGTGTATGACTTATCGACGAACCCGGACGCGATCCTGGGGGCGATTGATGGAGTCGTGGAACCTCTGCGCATGAAGCCTGTAGACCAAAAGACGCTGGATCGCGCGCTGGTGAAGCTGCGTTCGGATCTGTACGACACGATCGGGAGCCAGGGCGGGTTCGGACTTGTAGACCTGTTGGCGAGCTTTGCGCTGTTTGACGATAATCCGGCACGCGTAAATTCGCTAGTGGCTGAATTTGGAAAGGTCACTCCGGCACTCGTCCAGAAGACAGCAGAGGAATATCTGCGTCCAGGAAATCGAACGGTGATTGTTTTGAATCCGCAAGCTCAAACGCCCGCAGGAGCGCCTGCCCACAACCAGTGAGAGGAACGGAGAAAACATGAATCGGACATGCATACAGAGGTTCTTGCTGGTTTTCGCGGCGATGACTTTTGCCGCTGCCCCATCGTTTGCACAGAAGCAGACGCCACCCGCCGGAGGTCCGCCGAAGGCATTTACGTTGCCCGCGCACGAGAGTTACACCCTGCCGAACGGATTGCAGGTGACGCTGGTGCCGTACGGGGCGATTCCAAAAGTTACGGCGAGCCTGGTGGTGCGCGCCGGAAGCGCGAACCAGGCGGCGGAACAATACGGGGTGGCATCGATCCTGGGAAATCTGCTGAAGGAAGGGACGGCCACGCGAAGCGCCAAGCAGCTCGCGGAGGAATTCGCGCAGATGGGCGGCGACTTGAACGTGGGCGTTGGCGAGGATGAGAGTTCCTTCACGACAGACGTGCTGAGCGAATTCGGTCCGGAGGCGGTGAAGCTGCTGGCCGATGTTGCACAACATCCGCTGCTGCCGGAATCCGAGCTCGCTCGGCTGAAGAACGATGCAGTGCGGCAGGTGACGATTGCGCGGTCGATCCCGCAGCAAATCGCAAACGAACGATTCCGCAAGATACTTTATCCGGATCATCCTTACGGGCGCGTTCTGCCCACGCCTGAGGACATCCAGAAACAGAGTATCGAGAATGCCAAGGCGTTCTATCAAGGAAATTTCGTCGCGGCGCGGGCGCATCTTTATGTTGCAGGGCGGTTTGACAGCGCAGCGGTGAAGAAGGCGATTGCCGAAAGCTTCGCAGGCTGGGCAAAGGGCGCGCCAGCGGCGAACGCGCCGCCGAAGGCACAGCCAAAGCACTTGCTGGACGTGACGGACCGGCCGGGTGCGGCGCAATCGACGATCTATGTGGGACTGCCGGTGCCTCCGGCAAACAGCCCGGACAATATTCCCCTGAGCGTGATGAACACCTTGCTGGGAGGATCGTTTGGGTCGCGCATTACCTCGAACATCCGCGAGCAGAAGGGCTACACATACTCGCCGAGCAGCCAGATTTCGCGGCGTTTGCACGACGCGTACTGGGTGGAAACGGCGGATGTGACGACGGCGGCGACCGGGCCTTCGCTGAAGGAAATTTTCGGCGAGGTGGAGCGATTGCAGAAAGAAGCGCCAGGCGCGGCGGAATTGCAGGGCATCCAGAGTTATCTGTCGGGCCTCTTCGTGATTCAGAATTCTACGCGCGGAGCGTTGATCGGACAGCTTCGTTACGTAGACCTGCAGGGGCTGGGCGAAGGATACCTGAAAACCTACGTGCAGAAAGTCAACGCTGTCACGCCAGCCGACGTGCAGCGCATGACCGCGCAGTACATCAAGCCGGAGCAAATGACGATCGTGGTGGTGGGAGACAAAGCGAAAATTAGCGAACAACTAGCGCCTTACGCAACGACGAACGATTCGAACAAATAGACAGCCTGAACAGTTCAGGGTTTCGGGGTATGACGGCGGGGATTTAGCGCAGCGGCGGCTCGTCTAACCCTGCGAGCCTTTTCCGCATAGAGATCGTGGTCCGCTTCCGAGAGCAATTTTTCGATGCGCTCGCCGTCGCCGCAGTACGTGGAAATGCCAATGCTCGCAGAAAGGACCGGCTGTTCCGTGTCGCTAGCAAGGACTTCGCGGATGCGGTTGGCGACACGACGCGCTTCGTCCTCCTGAGACTCTGGAAGAACCAGGGCGAATTCGTCGCCGCCATATCGCGCGGCTGTATCGACTGCCCGGCAGTGGATGCGGAGGGCATCGGCAAGACGGCAGATGGCGCGGCTGCCGACGAGATGGCCAAAGTTATCGTTTATTTTTTTCAGGCCATCGAGATCAAGCAGCAAAACAGAGAACGGCCGGCCGTTGCGATCGGTGCGGTCGGTTTCGGCTTCCAGGACGTCGAGCAGGCGGCGGTAGTTAGCGAGTCCGGTGAGCGGATCACTCACGGCAAGATGGCGCACCTGTTCAAAGAGCCGCGCATTGTCGAGAAGGGCTCCGCACAGCGCGACGGTGTAGCCCAAAACCATGAGCGCCTGTGCGAAGACAAACGGAGCGTCCAGCAAGCGCGTGGATTGGGCTGCGGAAAGCTGAGCGGCCAGATTCAGCCAGGTGGCAGCATAGATCGTGCGATCGAAAGCGGAATCCTCGACGGACAAGCGGCGACGGAACCAGATGAGGCTCACAAGGAAAATCGCGCCGGGCAGCAATTGCTCCGGATACGGGAAAAAGGCACTGGGATGGTGAGAAACCTCTGGCGGCAGGCGGCGAAGGGCGGCAGAGACAACATAAGTGAGAGCAACTACAGTGAGCAAAGCACCGGCGATTTCACGGCGTGGATGACGCGAACGCGGCAGGAAGTGTTCGACGAGAAGCGCCACCACGAGCAAAAGCGCCAGAACCAGGCGGCCGAGCCACCAAGCGAGAGGCGCCCAGAGCAGGCGGAGAGGAGCTTCTGGAAAAATTTGAAAAAAGAGAATGCTGGTGGCGGTTAGTACCGCACCGGAGAGAAGAAATCCAGCGCCGAGTATCAGCGAGATGCGGTCCTGAGTCCCCTGGAAACGGACCAGGGTAACAGCAGCGAAAACAAAGGCAAGAAGGGCGCCAATGACCTGCAGGTAGCCTTGAAGAATGGCGTCT
>DASQYT010000026.1:0-6507 GCA_035639075.1 Candidatus Elarobacter sp. | reverse complement strand
GATGTACGTTACCGGAGGAGTTGGCTCGCGCGCGGCTGGCGAAGCCTTCGGCGATGCCTACGAACTGCCGAACTATCGGGCCTACGGGGAAAGCTGTGCTGCCATCGGCAACATGATGTGGAACTGGCGAATGCTTGCGGCTACCGCAGACGCGAAGTTCACCGATGTCATCGAAAGGGCGCTGTATAACGGTATCAATTCTGGGATGTCGCTTGACGGTACGCTCTACTGTTATCGAAACCCACTGGCATTCGATCCTTCCAACGGGGACAAGATTAGAAACCCGTGGTACGACACGACCTGCTGCCCACCAAACCTTGAACGCACCTTCGCTTCGCTGCCGGGCTATTTCTACAGCACGAGCAGCGATGGAATTTATCTGCATCTCTACGATAATTCTGCGCTCGATTGGCGCCTGGAAAATGGCACGGCCCTGAAGGTCACGCAGAAGACCAATTATCCTTGGGACGGCAGCGTGGAAATTGCTGTCGTGCCGGCGCAGATCTCGCATTTCACTTTCTATCTGCGCATTCCAGGGTGGTCCGAGCGCACGCAAGTTTCCGTGAACGGGAAGGCGCTCACGGGCACGAAGCCCGGTGAATATCTGCCGATTCAGCGCCGCTGGTCGCCGGGGGACGCGATTCCTTTGCAAATGGAAATGACCCCGCAAATGATCCAAGCAAATCCTCGTCTCGTCGACGACACGGGACGCGTTGTCATCCAGCGCGGCCCTCTCGTTTACTGCCTGGAAGAACTCGACCAGCCGAATGGAGTGGCGCTTACCGATGTGGCTGTGGATTTGGACCAGAAGGCGGGCGCAGTGTTCCACAGCGAGCTCAGGAGCGATTTGCTCGGCGGGGTGCATGTGCTGCGTCACATGGGCGCGGCTTACGACAAAACAAGCTCGAGTGACGCTCTCTACTCTCACTACAAGGGGGAGCCGGTAAAGACCCGGCGGGTTCCGCTGACCTTCATTCCCTACTACGCGTGGGCAAATCGGCAAGCGACTCCGATGCAAGTTTGGACTCCAGTTCTGTAAATTGCTGGACCCTAAAAGAATTGGTCGGGGCGAATGGATTTGAACCATCGACCTCCTGGTCCCGAACCAGATTCCGCGCCTTATTGAAATCTATGAAATTCTGTGGCTCCTAAGCGATTGATGCTAAACCTGTTGCGCCCGACCTGTAGAAGTCGATAGAAGCGTTCGGACGCGAAGTGCGCCTGCAGCCACAAAATTACAGTGTGTTAAGACGGCGGTTGTTAGACAGCCTACAGCGTCCAAGTGACCTTCGACAGACCGTACGAGCCTCCGAAAGGAAGAGGAAAGGTGGGCGGGGCTCTTTTGTTGTCCGTAATTCCGATCCCCTCAGACAAGAAATAGCTGCGTGCCGGTCAGGTTATAAGGCATCGTCAGACCGGCGCGGCATACGCCCGCCTAAATTCAAATCGATTCGGAGGAAAAGAACATGAAACGCTTACTCGTTGTTACGTTCCTTGCAGTAGGTCTGCTCGCAGTAGCCGGGGCAACGCTGGTAGATCGGCATAAGCTGGTTGCGGACGGGAACCCACCGCCGCCGTTTCCGTGGTATGTAGCGGACGGGAACCCTCCACCACCATTCCCGCCGAAACCGCCAGCGTTGTGCCTACCGGCATAGCACTGTAGGATCGCGCACCGTGGCAGCGAGGGAGCCGCTGCGGTGCGCGTCTCTATTCTGGTGTTTAATGGCATGACAAGTCCCATGCCGCGTGTTATAAGAAAGGCAGTCTTTTCATAGTGACGTGCCCGGAGTGGTTATGGCATCCATTTCTCTCGCGGTCCTTCTCGCCTTTTCACTGCTCTTTCTCCTACGCACCCAAAGAGGCATCAAGCGTCGCATAGCGTCACAACGAAATACCCCCCGAGACCAACTTGTCCCCCGGCACTACAAATCCTTCACCGATGTCGAGAGGACACTCTGGGAGGCAGTGGAACAACAGAACCGTTCAAATGTCTGGGAGGACGTGCGATTTAGGCGGAAAGAGCCAGAATTTCAAATCGTGCAGGACTACCTTCATCGTGTGCATGAAGACTTTCGCAGGGGCCACCGAATTTACGGTCAGGTCATTATTCATTCGCCTGAACTCAACATATTTGCACAACTCGAATGGCACCGCATAAAAATTGAATTTGCATACTACTGCTGGTGCGCCTTGGCGTGGTTACGACTGAGAACGGTTGGAATTTCCATTCACGAGCTTCGCCAGTTGACGGAGATCGTGGCAACCCTCGCGTTCCGAGTTCGATCAATGCTCACCACCTTCGAGAATTCCGGCAATGTGGAATTTGTGGACTCCATTCTGAGACAGTCGTAAATACTCGTGATACCATCCGTTCCACATGAACTTAACCCTCCCAGAAAGCCTGCTCTGGGGGCTAGGCATAGGGTTGAAGTTTTTGCTTTGCGCCCTGGTATTTTACCGACGCCTCTTCAGGCGGCTCCCATTTTTCAGTCTTTACGTTGTATTTCTTGTCGTGGAAGTCACCGTCGTATGGTTGGTTTATCGAGAATGGGGTTACAGGTCCATTCCGGCGTGGTACACGTATTGGTTTGCGTCAGTGGTTGTCCTGCTCGCTCGCGCCCTCGTCGTTGCGGAACTGTGCTGGACTAGCTTGGGGTCTTATCCGGCAATCTGGCCGTTGGTTCGGAAGATTCTCATCTCCATTGCTGCGGTTGCCCTCGGCTACGCCGCAGTCACAGCATTCAGGGCCAGCTCTTCCCCCCTCACCACTTTTGTCCTGTCGTCTGAGCGAGCGCTCGAAATAGCGTTTGCGTTCATTCTTGTTGCGCTCGTCGCTTTCGGTGCAAGGTATATGGCCGTGTTGGGTCCCGTGGAACGAAACATCGTGATTGGGCTTGGGGCCTATTCTTGCTTTCAGGTCATCAACAACACGTTCATGCAACAGTGGATGAGCAGGTACTTCCATTGGTGGGTCTCCATGCGCGTGGTCGCCTTTGATATTGCAATGCTCGTCTGGATCGTACCGCTGCGGAGGGCGCTGCCACCGGCTGAGCCTGCGCGCACTCTGATTAGCGAGGGTGTTGCGACCCGCCTAATGCGCGAATTGCTTGCTAGCATGCGGGAGATCACAGAGGAGTTGAAACGCATTGCGCGGTCGAAGTGGAAATGACGCGCTATCCTTCTCTATATTTCCCTAATTCTCGTTTCCACTTTATCCAACCTCTTAGCAGGAGCACGGAGGTTACAACCCCGGCAGACAGGAGAGTAGCACCGGCAATGATCTCTATTTGCAAGTGCAAGAGGTCCCTAGCTGAAACTCCATCGTGGAGGAGCCATGCTCCAGCCAAGAGAACGGCGAGCGGGAAAATTACGCTGATGAGTGGCACCGGCTTTCCATTCTGAGGGCGGGGCTATTGAGCTAAATTTCGATCCGCTTCAAAACGGCTGACAAGCTCATCATCGGGATCGAGCGTTCGGAAAACTGGCGGTCTATAAGACTTCTTCATTTCCGTGCCGCAGAAGCATCTGGGGTTGGCCTTGGTTTCGACTGGCGTTTTGGTGACTTCCATTTCGCAACCACACGCACGATTTTGGCAGCGAAAAATCTGACGTTCAGTGAACATGGCCTCTCCGAGTGAGATTTCAGAGTCTTGCGTGGGCCAGTGTACAGGCATAATAGATGACTAGCAAGTGGCCTACTAGCATGCATAGTCTATTCAGGGTTATAACCTGTCTTTGTCTTCTCTCTTCCGTGATATATATTCTATAGTACAGTCATACACTGTGGCACTCGCCCCTCTGACGTTGGTGGCCACTTATTCAAGGAGAGCCAATGCCTGACGCTGGGACGAAACGCGGGCCTGCATCCCATGAACTAGTGCAGCAGCTATTGAACGCCGTGTTTGACTCCTCATCGGTTGGTGTGGGTGTCTGTGACCGTGACCTCCGCATCGTCGTCGTAAACAACGCTTGGGCCGCGATGGACAATCTCGCGCCCGAAGACCATAAGGGGAAGACGGTTCCAGAGGTTCTCGATGTCGTTGCTTGCCCGATGGAAGAAGCTATGCGCCACGTTCTCATAACCGGGGAACCTATCTTCGGGTTGGAGGTCATAGCGAAGGTGCCCGCTCGTCGGGATGTAGGGCGATGGATTGTGAATCTGATTCCCTTCAAGATGGGGCAGGGAATACGACTCATGTGGGCAATGTCACTGTCGAAACGACTCCGCGAACGAGTTTCGAGTTCTTCCTGGTCGCTCGGGGCGATACGACGAATCACGGCCCAGTTTCGAAGCCACGCGGCGATCCTGGGCAAAATGTTATGGAACAATTAAGCCCCCGCGAGATTGAAGTCACGCGCCTCCTCGCACAAGGCAAGAGCAACAAGGAGATTGCGTCGATTCTGAGAATAAGTGTTAAGACAGTTGAAACGCACCGGAGAAGAGTTATGAAGAATTTGAATTTCCACTCGCTGGCGGAGCTAGCAGTATACGCCGTTCGTAACGCACTCACTTAGTATCGTACTTCTACATCATTCGAGACTTACTAAACACCCTACACAATCTACGCGACTAGACACGCCTGGCCGATAGAGCGTATCCACGCATCAGAGTGTTCCGAAGTGGAACATATCCCACCCAGCGGGAGCGTGTATGTCTGCGAACCGTATGTCTGCCCTGAAATGCCCGGAAACCAGCCTTTGCCAATGCATCTTGGATTTCACCGAAGACTCGGATGCCGAGCTAGGTTTGGATGTTGAGCAGGACTTGGACATCGAGCAAAGCCCGAATGGGGAGCAAAGCTCGGTCTGCGAGCAAGGCTTGGATGTGCTATGTCTGGAAACGGCATGCGCGGGCGTTCTCATGACGCTTTGGTGTGAGCTGACCAGCTACGCAAGATCGTATGGGGTCCCGAAAGATGCTCTGCGGGCGATGGTTGAGTGTGCATTTCTACGGGAGTTAGACAGAGGCTTATTCTTTGTGGAATTTGAGGAGGACCCGAAACCACTCACTAGACTCCAGTATGTGAAGGCGCTCGAAAGGACTAAGCGAATAGAAGAAGTGAGGTGGAACAACGCAAAATATCCCTACAAAGTGCCGGAAGACAAGTGGAAGGAACTGTTGGCGAAAGCCAAGAGATAGCTGGTGCTCTAGCGGCTCGCCATCTTCTGGGCCATGTGCAAAATCAGCTTGCGGTCTTCATCGCTTGACTTGCCCAAAAGACGACGAAGCTTGCTCAGAAATCGCGCATCTCTTCCTGAGCTACCCCAAGCGTCTTTCTCTGCCGATCTTTGCTTGAGCAGATTTGGCAACTCAGGGGGCTGGTCGCCTTCGTAAAAGAGTTGATAAAGAGGGACCTCGAAAGCACGCGCCAGCTTTTCCAGCGTCTCAACAGCAGGAACGGTATGGCCATTTTCGACGCGGGAAATGTAACAGCGAAGTAAGCCAGTGCGCTTTTCAACATCACCTTGGGAGAGTTTCTTTTCTTCGCGGAGTACGCGAAGGCGGTCGCCAATAATCATGGGCGGATTATTCCATTCGCCAAACCGGAAGGCAAGCGATCATACCTGGCCCTGGCTAACGTGCTTCAGTCTGTACACGATGATGAGAAACAGCGCAAGTTTTGGAAATGGCTGCAAGTGTCTGATTCAAGAGAGATAAGTGGTCAGGGCGAATGGATTTGAACCATCGACCTCCTGGTCCCGAACCAGGCATCTGAATCCCATAAACGCTTTATCTGGCGTCGCTTACGGGGCAAGAAGCGTTATTTCCCCCCTCTTAGTTGTACCTAACTTGTACCTAGATCGCGCCAAAAGGGGGTGACCCCTAAGCTGGCACAATTTTCTTTGGGCACAGTCGGGTCGGAGGAGGCGCGCTTGCGCGCTGGCCTCCGTCCGCCGCCCAAACTGCACGTGCGGTTGTCCCGCATGCAGCTTTCACGAAGACACGTGACCTGAGATGTAAGGAAAGGCAACCGTCAAGTGGGCCTTGCTTACACCTGGCAGGTTGAGTCCGGCCTCCAGTATCCTCGGACGATGATGTACGGGTTTTTCGCTAAGCGAACTGATCCACCTTCATCATCCTTTGTGCTTCGCCAAAATTCTATCCGCACCGAAAATAGTGCGATTCCCTGTCGCGACGACTGTCCCATCCAGGTTCTCCCTCACCCCCCGAGCGCCAAGATTCTCTCCCGGACGACCGCCCGCCCGGTGTACCTGTGTATTTTCGCGACGCTACGTTGGTTCGGATTAGGCAGCCCGATCGTGCCGGGGGTGCAGCCCTCCCAGTCGCACATGAGAAAAGACGCAACCAGCCTTTCCCCTCTTGATGCGCTCGGGATCGTTTAGAAATCGATCCGGAACCCGAGCTGAATCCAGCGTGCGCCGGAGATGCGGTCGGCTGGAATGAGCTGCGTGTTGATTACGCCGAAAGTCGCTGGATTCGTCGTATCGAAAGAAGGATCCAGGAAATTCGCGTGGTTGAAGATGTTGAAGAAGTCGGCGGAAAAC
>DASQYT010000025.1:0-14732 GCA_035639075.1 Candidatus Elarobacter sp. | reverse complement strand
CGCTTCATGTGCGCAATCGCTTGCAGGGTTGCATCGGTGTCATTGAAGCGAAAGAGCCGCTGGGAGAAGCCATTATTCGTTGTGCTGCCAGTGCGGCGCTGGAAGATCCGCGATTCGCCCCCATGAAGCCGGACCAGCTTGCTGACCTGAGCATTGAAATCTCACTCCTGTCAGCTATGGAACCGATCGCCCCTGAAGCTGTCAAAATCGGGCATCACGGACTTCTTGTCCAGCATCATACGCATCGTGGTCTTCTGCTTCCCCAAGTGGCGATCGAACACCGGCTGACGCAGGAACAATTTCTCGAGGAGACCTGCCAGAAGGCCGGGCTGCCTCGCGAAGCTTGGCGCGATCCCGAAGCTCATCTCTTCGGATTCACCTGCGAAGTATTTTCCGAAAGTTCTTATCGCGGAGGTGCCTGAAGTATTTGGCCATTCGTGAAGATTGCCATCGAGCGGCAATGCAAAAACAAAGGCCCGCGCGGAGAAATCGCAACGGGCCTGAACGATTTAATAATGGATCGGACTTCTATTCGATTTCGACGTAGTCCCCAGCAAACACTTCGGATGAACAAAAGGTGATAAACATCGTTGACGAGTTCCGGCTGACATTGATGACTACTCCTTCGCCCAGAACTTCCCGTGGCAGGTCATTCCATTCGTACCGCGTCGGGGCGCTCCCGAAGCCGTACGTCGCATACTGATAACCTCTTTCTTGCGGCACGGTCTCCGCCCTCGAGCCTTGATAGCGGAAGATTCGGAAGTAATCACCGACCTTGACTCCTTGATTGGTCCCAAGGTTTACATAGACTGAGTTGAGTCTGCCGAAAACCTGTCCGTAATCTTTTCCGGCCACTACCATGGCCACCGGCTTGCCGCTTACAGGCGCGAAGTGATCAAAGTTGGAAGCATCCTTATACGGCGGCGTTGGGCGATCCGAATAAGGCACGACGATATCCCCGCGCTGCACGTAATCGCATGAGAAGATGACCTGCGCCACGGAAACCTTGGGCTGGACGTTGACTACTTTTACCTGCCCCGCGTCCATATACGACGTACCCATGGCTCTCAGAAGCTTCTCCTGCCACGTGAACCAAGGTACCTCCGTCGGATCTTTGACGGGGCGCACCACGGAGAACCTGTCGCCTACGCGCACACCTTTGTCTTGGCCTCGATTGATGTGCACATAGTCGCCGCGGCCAAAAACGATCTTGTAGTTCGATTGCTCCGCGGAGACTAGCCGGGTTTCGTCCGGGACTCTCTGGTCCGTAACGAATCCTGAGCAATTCACCGCGCTGTAGTCGACCGGACGGTTTTGCGGAGCAGCCTGGGGCGCGTCCTGCGCCGAGGCTAATGTCGCACCCAGGAAAACCAATAGAGATAAGACAACGATTTTAGCGCGCATCCCGTGACTCCTTCGAAAACACGCCCGATGGGCCGTGTATGGACTTTATCTTAGCGAAAGTATCAGGGCCTGCCCCATGCGTCAACCACATGGCCGAGGTTGCTTTACACTTTTGATACGGCATACTACTAGCTGCATTTTCAATAGCTTGGCGGCACAGGGCGGGACATGGGCCTCTTTGGCACGGGCTTACGGCGGATTTGTGCGGTTGTGGCGGCTGGGACCGCAGCGGAAATGGCCAAGCTGCTGCGCTTCGCGCTACAGGAAACCAGTACCGTCGAATTACGCCTCGACTGGCTCAGCAGTGACGCGGAGCGTGCTCGATTCCTCAGTTGGCTGGCCAAGTTCAAGCCTCGGAACGCCGCCTTTCTGGCTACCTGCCGCCGTCGTGAGGGCGGAGGCAAGCTCACTGGTGGTGTTGACCGTGAACTCTACTGGTTGACTCAGGCCCGCGAGGCCGGATGCCAATGGTGCGACCTTGAAGTGGAAACCTTGCGCAAGCTTCCCGGCCAGTCCGTGCGGGAATATGCCGTGCCGCGGCGCGTCATGCTTTCCATGCACGACTTTGAGCGCACGCCGGATTTGCCTCGCAGCGTGAGTCCGCCGACGCATGGCGGAGTCGACGCCGTGAAGATCGCCGCTGAGGCGCGGACCATCCGCGACAGCGTCCGGCTCCTCCGCTTGGCTCGTAATTCCAAAAGTTTCGTTGCCGTTCCGATGGGAGAGGCTGGCCTGCCCGCGCGCATTCTCGCTTTGCGCGAGGGAAGTGCCCTGGCGTACGCGCCTGTCGCCAGTGCTACCGCTCCGGGCCAGGTTTCTCTGCATGACATGAAGTATCTTTACCGCGCGCACGCTCTCACGCGCCGCACGCGGGTCTACGGAGTGATTGGCGATCCTGTCGGCCATTCTCTTTCTCCGCTCTTGCACAACACGGGATTCGTAGCGCGTCGCATCGATGCCGTCTATCTCCCTTTCCTTGTGCATGACCTTCGCGATTTTCTGAAGGCCGTCCCCGAATTTGGCCTCCGTGGATTCAGCGTCACTCATCCGCACAAGCAGGCCATTCTCAAGTATCTGAAGGAGTGCGATCCTCTCGCAGCGGAAATTGGCGCTGTTAACACGGTGGTCGTTCGCCGCAACGGCTCTCTCTACGGCGGCAACACGGACTACCTCGGCTTGCTCCGTGCGCTCGAAAAGAAACTCCGCATCAAAGGTAGCCGCATCCTGGTCTTCGGAGCGGGTGGAGCGGCTCGAGCAGCCGTTTTTGCGCTGGCTCGTTCCGGAGCGAGCGTCGTTATTTGCGCCCGCCGTGAGAAAGCTGCACGGCAACTCGGCCGCGCCTTCGGCGCAGAGTCTCTGCCCCGCGCTGCTTTGCGCACGGAGTCCTTTGACGCCATTTTGAACGCCACCCCGGTCGGGATGCATCCCCACGACGGCGTTTCTCCGCTCGTTCCCGGCGAGTTGCATTGCCGGCTCGTCATGGACATGATCAATCGTCCTCAGAGGACACAGCTCTTGAAGATTGCTGCTCAGAAGGGCATCGCCACGGTCCCAGGCATCGAGATGCTCATTGCCCAAGGTGTCGCCCAGTGGGAGATCTGGATTGGAAAGCGCGCGCCCGAAGCGCCCATGCGCCGCGCCGTCCTATCCGCCTTGCGCGCCGAGGAGAACTCCCGCCCTCGTTAGCCGCGGAAGCGCGGTACCATCGAAAATATCGAGGACTGCAAAGTGAAACCCGACTTCGCCCAATATGGATTTGTCCATCAAGAAAATCTAATCATGGCGTGTATTGGCGGCTCGCAAGCGCACGGTGCAAAACTGGGCGCGACGGACGATACCGACTGGTACGCACTCTACATTCCGCCTCCAACCAAAGTCCTTGGGCTCGAACGTGAGGAGCATTTTGTTTTCACGACTGGAGGCAAAGTCGGCGGCAACGGGCCGCAAGATGTGGATGCCTGCCTGTATACGCTAATGAAGTGGGCGGGACTAGCCGCCAAGGGGAATCCGTCGGCTTTGCATTTCTTGTTCGCGCCACTTGAGTTCACGACCGAGACATGGGACCACTTTTCCGCCCGGCCCGAACTATTCCTTGCGAAGGGCCATTTGAAGCCATTCCTTGGATTCGCAGACGACCAGATGAAGCGATTGCTCGGTCAGAAGGGGCAGAAGAACGTTCACCGCGCTGAACTCGAAGACAAATATGGATACGACACGAAATACGCTATGCACGTAATCCGTCTGTACGGAGAAGCGAAAGAGTTGATGGAGCACGGACGCATCACGCTGCCGAGACCAAACCGGGACGAGCTGATCGAAATCCGTAGGGGCAAGTATTCTCTTACAGAAATTCGAGAGCTCGGCGCGCAACTCGAATCAGAAGCGCTAGCTGCTCAAGCAACTTCGACGCTTCCAGATGCGGTGGACCGCGATGAGATCAGTCGGCTACTCGCCGATGCCCACCTTCGATTCTGGAGCGCATCAGGAGCTTAAAACATCCCGGTAGATGCGAGCCTGATTCAGTCCGAGCAGAAACTGGCCCTCGCGGCTGATCAACGCGCTTACCGAAAAATGACCATTGCGTTCACTTTTCATTCGACAAACCGGTCACAATCTGTTATATTATCTTTGTGAAGTAGTTCGCTTTTCCGTACAGAACCCCGCTTACAGTCTGGGTCCCTCATTCTTGGGGGATTTCTGCGTCCGCCCAGCGCTCGGAGGACCACCCTGGCATTTGCCTCTCCAGTTCACGGCCGGACTATCCCATGTAGAATCAACACTTATGGGAAATGTCCGCAAGTGTTGATTCTAAACCACTTCCGGAAATTCTAAGTTCTTTAGATGCAACACTTATGAAATACACAGGGAGGGGGGTACGAGTTATGGTTAACCAGAAATCCTTTTGGAGTGCGGCGGCTTGCCGCCGCTTTTCCTTCTGCTCCTTCCTAAATACTGTCGGGCTGCTGAATAATCCGGGCTAACTGGAAGTAATGTAATAATAAGTCTCTTTTTTCTGTGAACTGAAAACGATCGATCGAAGATTCCGACTCGGTCGGGACTGTCAGCTTATTCCTATGATCCAGCCGGACTTCCGCGAATTTAAGCGTCTCGCGAAACAGGGCAACCTTATCCCTGTCTATGACGCTTTTTCCGCGGATTTGCTGACGCCGGTCAGCGCCTATCTGCGCATCGCCCAGGGTGCGCGGTATTCCTTCCTTCTCGAAAGCGTGGAAGGTGGCGAAAAAATCGCGCGCTACACGTTTGCGGGCGCGCACCCCGAGGAAATCTTCCGTTACGCCAACGGCGCGTGCGTGCTCGAGAGCCGCGACCGTGTCGTGTGGGAAGAGCGCGATCCCATCTCCTTCCTGCGCGAGCGCATCGAACGTTTTCGCCCCGTGCGTCTTCCCGGATTGCCCCCGCTCGTCGCCGGCGCCATCGGTCATTTCAGCTATGACATGGTGCGGCTGATCGAGCGCATCCCTAAACGCCTTCGCGATGAAATCGGCCTGTATGACGCGATGCTCATGTTCTATCACGGCCTCGTCGCGTTCGATCACGTGCAACATCGTTTGTGGATCGTCCGCAATGTGTTCACCGAGGGCGGCGGCAGCCTTCGAGCGAAATACGATGCCGCCGTCCGCGAAATCAAGAAGACCCGACGGCTGCTCGATGAGCCTGTGGCCGCCGAACGCCCGAAGAAGCCGTCGAAGTCAAAGAAACGTGAACCCCTGAAAGTGACTTCCAATTTCCGCCGGCCCGAATATCTCGCCGCCGTGCAAAAAGCGAAGCAGTACATTCGCGCCGGGGATATTTTTCAAGTTGTGCTGAGCCAGCGCTTTTCCGCGAAGACGAAAGCGGAGCCATTTGAGATCTATCGCGAGCTCCGCGCGCTGAATCCATCACCCTATCTTTTCTACTTGCAGCTCAACGACGTCTCCGTTGTGGGTAGTTCCCCGGAGATGCTCGTAAAAGTTCAGGGGCGCGATGTTTTCTACCGCCCCATCGCTGGCACGCGTTGGCGCGGCAAGGACGAAGCCGAAGACCAGCGACTTGAACGGGAAATGCTTGCCAGCGAAAAAGAGCGCGCCGAGCACATCATGCTCGTCGATCTGGGCCGCAACGATCTCGGGCGCGTGTGCGATTACGGCACCGTGAAACCCGAAAAGCTGCTCACCGTCGAGCGCTACTCGCACGTCATGCATCTGGTTTCCAGCCTCCGCGGCCGCTTGCGCGAGGATGTGGATTGTTTCGACGCGCTGATGGCTTGTTTTCCGGCCGGCACCGTTTCCGGCGCGCCGAAAGTCCGCGCCATGGAAATCATCGAAGAGCTGGAGCGCACGCGCCGCGGAATCTATGCCGGGGGCATTCTCTACCTCGATTTCGCGGGCAATCTCGATTCTTGCATCGCGCTTCGCACCATGGTGGTGAAAAACGGCGTCGCCTACGTGCAAGCCGGCGGCGGCATAGTTGCGGATTCCACCCCGGAGGGGGAATATCAGGAGAGCGTGAATAAGTCGAAAGCGTTGCTTACAGCGCTGGAGAAGGCGCATGGGAGAGGAGGATAAATGGAAACAGCTCTCTTAGTAGCTGCTTTCGGCATTGCAGTTCTATGTGCTTTCCTTCTTCTCTTCCCGATTATCAACTCATTGCGCGGCAAACGTTCGACTGTAGGCTGGATGGCAGTCACAACTGTCGGCATGTCATGGGCTGTATGGCAAGTTTACGTTTTGAATCCGGTTGCCGGCAAGAACTTGACCTACCTGCTGGCGCCGATAGCTTTCGCGAGCGTGTTGCGGATTCTGTCCTGGGCAGTTAAAGATGCCATGAGCAGGCCACCATCGGAAGGGCCTGACGTAAAAGTCCCTGCAATGACGATGCGCAAGCCCGCGGGGTTGTCCCACGAATCTGAAGATGAGCAGGGAAGGATTGCGGTAGGAGAATGAACCTAGAGTGGATAAGAGTATCCGTATAGCAAATTAGGAACCAATCGTCATGATCTTGTTGCTCGACAACTACGATTCCTTTACCTACAACCTCGCGCAGTATCTCGGCGAGCTGGGTTGTCAGGTCGAAGTGCATCGCAACGACAAAATTACCGTGGAAGAAATTATTCGCCGTAAGCCGGAGCGCATCGTGATTTCTCCCGGCCCTTGCACGCCGCAGGAAGCGGGTATTTCCGTCGAGCTGGTCGAGCGCCTCGCTGGAAAAGTTCCTATCCTCGGGGTTTGCCTCGGCCATCAGGCCATTGGCGCCGCGTTCGGCGGGAAAATCGTCCGCGCTCCGAAACTCTTTCATGGCAAAACGAGCCAGATCCATCACGATGGCAAGAATATTTTCCGCAAGCTTCCGGATCCCTTCACGGCCACGCGCTACCATTCCCTCATCGTTGAGAAAAAATCCTTGCCGCGCGAATTGGCGATCACCGCCGAGACCGACGACGGGATCATCATGGGCTTCCGTCACCGCCGCCACAAAATCGAAGGCGTGCAGTTCCACCCAGAATCCGTCCTCACCGACTCTGGTAAGCAGCTCCTTAAGAATTTCCTCTCCCTGTAGGGGCGCAGCATACTATGCCCCGGGTTGGCAAAGCGGAAGCCGGTCGACAGGCTCTTCACCAGTTCAAATCCGCCAAGATCGCTCCGTAAATCTCTATCCCGCGCCAGAAATGACCCAGCCGCAAATTCTCATCCGAACTGTGCTGATGATTGTCGGCGTTGACGATGGGGACGCCAATCACCGGCAGTCCCAGCTCTTCAAATATGTACATGGGAGCTGTTCCGCCGAGGGTTGGCATTTTCACTGGGGGGCCTGCAGCCGCTTCGACGACCTCGACCACTTTCTTAGAAACTGGAAGGTCCATCGGCGTACGCGAAGCGCGGTATCCTCCTTCATTGATCACTTTGGCGATCCGCGGATACGTCCGCCTCTCTTCCATCGTTGGTTCGCGGTCGATGACGTAGAAGCCTTGCTTTCGTATGAACAGAGCGATCTGATCGAATTTCTGCTGCGGGTCCTCTCCTCTCACAAGGCGCGCATCGAGCGAAGCCTCTGCGCGATCGGGAACAATGTTCTGCGCCTGTTCGCCCACATATGCGCTGCGCAGTCCGCGGATATTCAGCGAAGGCTGCATAATGAGTTCAACGAGCTTCTTCCCGCCGCCTTCCGGTTTTGCAATGCCCAGCTCCCGTTCTAAATCGGCGTCGTTGACGGGCAACTCCGCAAGCGCCTTTTTCTCCGCGTCGCCCAGCGGCGTAACGTCGTCGTAATAGCCATCAATCATCACGCGCCCGTCCGCGTCCTTCATCGACGCCAGCAGCCGCGACAACTCCATCGCCGGATTCGGCGCCCAGTTTCCATAATGCCCGCTGTGCAGCGCTCGCACCGGTCCGTACACGGTGATGTCGATTCCGATGTCTCCGCGGTTGCCAAAGAAAACCAACGGCCGTCCGCTCTGGTGCACCGGGCCATCGGCGGTGATCAGCAAGTCCGCTCCCAGCAAATTCTTGTGCAGCTTCAGAGTTCGCTGCAGATTCGTCGAGCCCGCCTCTTCTTCTCCCTCAAAAATGACCTTCAAGTTCACAGCCAACGGAATCTTTTTCGCTCGCAGCGCATCGATCGCTGCCAGCAGCGCCACGATCGGCGATTTATCATCGGAGGACGAGCGTGCGTAAATCCGCCAATTGTCGTTATAGACCGCCCGGTGTTGCGCGCTGTTTTCCGAAAACGGAATGCACTTTCCGCCGGCTTCGATGGCCGCATCGCGAAGCACCGGCTCGAATGGTTTTCCATCGGTCCACGCCGCTGCGTCGACCGGCTGTCCGTCGTAGTGCGCGTAAAAAATTACCGTGTGCTTCGCTTCCGGCGAAATCAATTTTCCGTAGACGACCGGCCCGCGCCCGGTGATCGGCAGCAAATGCGCTTCGATTCCGCGCGCCTCCAGCATCTCCACCAGGTGTGTGGCGTTTTTCTGGATGTTCGCCGTATCGCTAGCAATGTTGGGAATCGCAAGGAATTCGCTCAGCTCTCGGACAATCCGCTCCTCGTTGTCCATCCGGTATTCCCGAATTTCCTGCGCGACCTGCGCTGGCGTCGGAGGGGTTTGCTTCTGTGCGAGAGTTGGCGACGGCAAAAGCGCAATCAACAGCATGGCCACGATTTTTCTCAAAGTTCTCACCTCTAATGTCTCCGGCGCAGACCGTCGGATAATTCCCAATTCTTTCCTGAAGCGAAATCCGATTTGGCGAATCTACTTCTCGCTGGTGAACGCAGCGAGCGCTGCAAGCTTCTTCCCCGCCGCCCCTGACGAAATCACAAAACTCGCCAGTCCCGCTCCTTCGCGAAAATCAGCCGCGGCGCCTGCTGCAACCAGCGCCGCCGCCGCGTTAACCACCACAACGTCGCGCGCCGGCCCGTCTTCCCCGTCCAGCACTCGCCGAATGAGCTCTGCATTTTCGGCCGGCGTACCGCCACGAATGGATTCAACCGCCGCACGCGCCACGCCAAAATCTTCCGGCGTCACCGTAAATTGCCGGACCTCGCCGCCTCTCACTTCGGCGACGATCGTCTCTCCTGAAAGCGAAATCTCATCGAGGCCTCCGGCACCGTGGACCACGAACGCGCGCTCGACACCCAGCTCGGCCAGCGTCGCCGCTACCACGTCAATCACATCTTCCGAAAAAACGCCCAGCACTTGGGCCTGCGCGCCCGCGGGATTCGTAAGCGGCCCTAGCAAATTAAAAATGGTACGCGCGCCAATTTGTTTTCGTGCCGGAGCCGCATGCCGCGTCGCTGTATGCGCGGCCTGCGCGAACAGAAATCCAATGCCAATCTCCTGGATCGCCCGTCCATACCGTTCGAATGGCAGGTCGATTCGCACCCCCAGCTCCTCCAACACGTCCGCTGAGCCGCTCCGCGAGCTCGCCGCGCGATTCCCATGCTTGGCCACGCGCGCGCCTGCCGCCGCCGCGACAATCGCCGCCGCCGTCGAAATATTAAACGTGCTCGCGCCGTCCCCGCCTGTTCCGCACGTATCTACCATGTTCGCTGGCCGCGCTTCACCGTCCGCAAACACGCATGTTGCGTGTTTGCGCATGACGCGCGCAAATGCAGCGAGCTCTTGCACCTCAAGGGGCCGCCGGTTCAGCGCTTCCAGCAATCGCACAATCTTCGGCGTCTTGACGCGTCCCGAAAGCAGCTCCTCCATCGTCGCTTCCGCTTCCGCGCGCTCCAGGACGTGCCCGGCCTCGACTCTTTCGATCAGCGATTTCGTCATCGCAATGCCACCGCTCGATGGCATCTTGATTCGCGACGACACGCGTAAGCGTAACTATTCATCAATTCTTGTGCCATTTCGCGCGTCCTTGCTCCGTTTCTGCCTTCCGGGTAAACTTCTATGTTTCCATTGCCGTCAAAATTCTAACACTAGCAGACTGCTTCAAACTCAAACGGAAAACGGAACCGATGAAGATTCACGAGTATCAAGCAAAGGCGATTCTGTCTCGCTACGGCGTCACCACTCCCCGCGGCGAAGTCGCCTTCACCAAGGAAGAAGCGCGCGAGGCCGCGCACCGTCTGCGATCGCACGCCAACGTCATCGTCGTTAAGGCGCAGATTCACGCCGGTGGCCGCGGCAAAGCAGGCGGCGTCAAGCTGGCCCGCTCCTCCGACGAAGCCGCCGACATCGCTAGCCACATTCTCGGCCTGAAGCTCGTCACTCCGCAGACTGGACCCGCCGGCCGCATCGTCAAGCGCCTACTCATCGAAGAAGGTCTGGACATCAAGCGCGAACTTTATCTTGGTCTACTCGTCGATCGCGCCACTGGCTATGTCGTTTTCATGGCTAGCGCTTCCGGCGGCATGGAAATCGAGGAAGTCGCCAAGGAAAATCCCGGCGCCATTTTGCGCGAATCGATTCATCCAGCCGTGGGATTGCAGCCTTACCAGGCCCGCAAAATTGCCTTCGGCCTAGGATTGCCGGGCGAGGTCGTGAATTCCGCAATTCCGTTCCTCCAGTCGCTCCATCGCGCCTTCATTGACACCGATGCCTCCATGCTCGAAATCAATCCTTGCGTCCTCACCGGTGACGGCAAACTCGTTGCGCTCGACGCCAAGATGACCTTTGACGACAACGCGCTCTTCCGCCACAAGGATCTTCGCGAACTCCGCGACCTCGATGAAGAAGATCCTCTCGAAGTCGAAGCCTCCAAGTACGGCCTCAACTACATCAAGCTCGATGGCAGCGTCGCCTGCATGGTCAACGGCGCCGGTCTCGCCATGGCTACCATGGACATCATCAAGTACGCCGGCGGCTCTCCGGCAAATTTTCTCGATGTCGGTGGCGGCGCTTCCGCCGAGCAGGTGAAGAATGCCTTCCGCATTCTGATGAGCGATCCGGAAGTCAAAGCCGTGTTCATCAATATTTTTGGCGGCATCCTGCGCTGCGACGTTCTCGCCACGGGCGTCGTCTCCGCCGCCAAGGAATTGCATTTGCAAGTTCCCGTCGTCATTCGCATGGAAGGCACCAACGTCGAAGCGGGGCAGAAGATTCTTCGCGAAAGCGGCTTGAATTTCACCATCGCCGACGGCATGAAGGACGGCGCGCAAAAAGTCGTCGCTCTCGCCGGAAGTGCGCGATGAGCGTCTTGGTGAACGAAAAAACGCGCCTCATCGTGCAGGGCTTCACCGGCCGTGAAGGCACTTTCCACGCGCAACAAATGCTCGAATACGGCACCAACGTGGTTGGCGGCGTCACACCCGGCAAAGGTGGAACGAAACATCTTGAACGCCCCGTCTTCAACACCGTCGCTGACGCCGCGAAAGCTACCGGCGCAAACGCCTCCGTCATTTTTGTTCCGCCTCCGTACGCCGCCGACGCCATCCTCGAAGCCGCGGACGCCCAACTCCCGCTCATCGTTTGCATTACCGAAGGCATTCCCGCCCTGGACATGGTGCGAGTCGCCTCCGTCGTCGATTTCAAGAAGACGCGCCTCATCGGTCCGAACTGCCCCGGCATCATCTCCCCTGGTAAATGCAAAATCGGAATCATGCCCGGCCGCATCCACAAGCAGGGCAACGTCGGCGTCGTCAGCCGCAGCGGCACGCTCACCTACGAAGCCGTCCATCAATTGACGCAGCTCGGCATCGGCCAATCCACCTGCATCGGCGTCGGCGGTGATCCCATCATCGGCACCACGTTCCTGGACGCCATCCAGTTTTTCAACGATGATCCGGACACCCACGCCATCATTATGATCGGCGAAATCGGCGGCAACGCCGAGGAGCGCGCCGCCGAATGGATCAAGGCCAACGTGAAGAAGCCGGTCGTCGGATTCATCGCTGGGCAAACCGCTCCACCGGGACGCCGCATGGGCCATGCCGGCGCGATCATCAGCGGCGGTCAGGGCACTGCAAAGGATAAGTACGCCGCCATGGCCGCCGCGGGCATCCGCACCGTCGAAACTCCCGCGGATCTCGGCTCGACTCTCGCCGCGGCATTGAAATGAAGAATCGATAGCTCGGGCCTTCAGGCCCGAGGCTTTTTCCTGATCTCGTAGTGCCGGGCTTCAGCCCGACATCTTTGATTTGATACTTCGGAGGAATTTTTCGTGCCACTCGAACGCACTTTCGCAGTCATCAAGCCCGACGCCGTCAGTCGCGGCCAGCAAGGCGAAATCCTTGCCAGGATTCACAAAGCCGGCTTCAAAATCATCGCCATTAAATCCATGCGCCTCACCAAAGAAGAAGCCGGCGGCTTCTACGCCGTCCACAAAGCGCGCCCCTTCTTCGGCGAGCTTACCGATTTCATGAGCTCCGGCAAAATCTTCGCGATCGTCCTCGAAGCCGAAGGCGCCATCCTCAAGTGGCGGGACACGATGGGCGCTACGGATCCCAAGAAAGCTGCGCCCGGAACAATTCGCCACGACCTCGGGACCAGCATCGGCAATAATTGCACTCACGGCTCCGACGCCCCGGAAACCGCCGCCTTCGAAATCGGCTATTTCTTCTCCGGCCTCGAACTCATCTGATGACCCGATAAGGGTCGTCATCCCGAGGAGCATCCGACGAGGGATCTCTCCACTCGTTACTTCTTTGCTTCATTTCTTCTAGAATCTTCTCCATGGACCCTCTACGCGAACTCGGGCGTATGCTCCTCGTTCTTGGCGTCCTCCTGGTCCTTCTCGGCGCGCTTTTTTACTTTGGCGGCAAGCTCCCTTTGCGCCTTGGCCGCCTCCCTGGCGACATCGTCCACCGCGGTGAACACACCACGTTCTACTTTCCTATCGTCACCTGTCTTGTCCTTAGCGCCGCTTTCTCTCTGCTCCTGTGGCTATTTGGACATCTCCGTAAATAACTCCGTCTTTCCTTAACTTCCTTTACCTCCTAAACTTCCTTTACCTCATTTTTCTATCTTGAACTCGGCCCGTATAAACGCCTTGATCCCTTCTTCTCCTGTCAATCGCAAACACGCCAGCTTCCCTTGGTTCTCCAGGTCAATATGAAAATCAAAAAACGGGCAGCACTTGCTCTCCGCGGCCACCCACTCGGCCAATTCCGCTAGCGAGACGTCACTGGGGCTAAATTGAAACTCGTATCCTTTTTCCGACTCCACAATCTCCTTCCGCACCGCCATCAATTTCTCGCTCAATTGTTTGTGCCGCGCCCGCTCTTCAGGTGTCAGCGCCTTGATGTTGCAATAGAACTTGCTTTGCACCGTTGTCTGCCTCTCCGGCTGTACGAGAATCGCGGGGCCTTGCGCCGCAAGCCCCATCGCCGCGCCGCTTCCCATCCAAAGCGCCAGCGTCACGCCCGCCACCGCGCTCTTCTTACTCACTTTCACAAACCTTTCTTTTCTGTTCTTCATAGCTTTCCTCCAATTAGGATTTGCCACGTCCCACCCCGGATGCTAAAACTTAAACTCAGCTTTAAGTCAAGGAGCATTTCGCACGATCGGCGCTGCCAGGCGCCCCTACAGGAATGAACTCGGCTCACTGGAGCAACCATGAAAATCGGCCAACTCGCCCGCACCTCCGGCCTCAACGCCTCCGCCATCCGCTATTACGAAAAACGCGGTCTGCTCGCCCCGCCCCAGCGCACAGGCGGCCAGCGCCGCTACGCAAGCGATGCCCTTTCGCGCGTGCTCTTGATCCGCTTCGCCACTGACATGGGCTTCACCCTCAGCGAAATCAAGCTTTTCCTCAGCGGTCTCCGCGACAATACTCCCGTCGGCTCGCGCTGGAAAAAGCTCGCTACTCGCAAGCTCATCGAAGTCGATCAAAACATCGCGCGCTCCCTCAAGCTCAAGTCCCTTCTCCAGGGCCTCCTCCACTGTCATTGCCCCTCACTCCAGTTCTGCGTCAATTGCCTCCGCCTCAGCCCCAAACTGCTTCGCTTTGACAACATCCGGCTGAAGCGCCGTTAATCCACAAAAGGGGCGAAGTTGCAAAAGCGGACGCGCAACCTGCAAGCTGATAGGCATGCCGGAACTGCCGGATATCGCCGCGTACTTGACTGCACTCGAACCACGCATCGTCGCGCAGGCGCTCATTCGAGTACGGCTTGCTAGCCCTTTTTTGCTTCGAACCGCTCAACCGCCAATCAAGAGTATGGAGGGCCGCGTCGTGCGCGAACTGCGGCGAATCGGCAAGCGCATCGCGATTGGAATGGAGGGCGATCTTTGGCTGGTGTTGCACTTGATGATTGCAGGCCGGTTGCACTGGCGGCTGCCGGGCGCAAAGCTGGCGGGCCGCCAGAGTCTGGCAGCCTTCGATTTTCCCAACGGCTCTCTCGTTCTGACCGAAGCCGGCACAAAGCATCGCGCATCGCTGCATGTGCTCACTGGCGAGGAAGGCTTGTGTTCCATTGATCCGGGAGGAATCGATATCTTCTCGAGCGATCTCAGCTCGTTTCGCGACGCGCTTACGTTCGAAAACCGCACGCTCAAGAGAGCTCTTACCGATCCGCGCGTGGTCAGCGGGATCGGCAACGCATATTCGGATGAAATCCTGCACGCGGCACAACTGTCGCCCGTCACCCTAACGCGCAAGCTGGAGCCACACGAGTGGGAAAGGCTGTTCGCTGCGACGCGCGATACCCTCAAAGTCTGGATAGACCGATTGCGCACGGAAGCCGAGGCTGGCTTTCCAGAAAGGGTGACCGCGTTTCGCAAGGAAATGGCGGTTCACGGACGCTATGGACAGCCTTGTCCGAAGTGTGGAGCGAAGATCCAGCGCATTCGTTATGCGGACAACGAAACGAACTACTGTGCGCGGTGCCAAACAGGTGGAAAAGTTCTCGCGGACCGCGCTTTGTCGCGGCTATTGGGATCGGAC
>DASQYT010000024.1:0-28399 GCA_035639075.1 Candidatus Elarobacter sp. | reverse complement strand
TGAAGATAGCGACAACCCTGCCGGCAGTGCCCCGGAGATCAGCGACCAACTGTAGGGTGTTGTGCCTCCAGCGGCCGCGAGGCTCTGGTTGTAAGCCACCGACTGTGTCCCATTCGGCAGAGACGTCGTGCTCACTGAGAGCGGAGTTACAAGTGTAATGCCGGGGCCGGGAACTTCAATGTTGCCACTGTCATCGACTGCCCGGCTTTGTATGCTCAGGCTTCCGGTATTGCCAACGGTAAAGCTATAGCTCCAATTCTCGCGACCGACAGCACGGTGCCAAGTTTTTCCCCCATCTACAGAGATCTCCACGGCACCCACCACGCCGCCGGAATCAAGGGCACTACCAGAAACAGTCACCGTGGAGCCGATAGTGACTGTGCTACCCGAAGCAGGCGAGATGATCGTTGATTTAGGGGGCGTGATATCGGTGGAAGAAGTCGCAGGTACCAGCCCCGCTTGCAAAGTAGCTGGCTGAACTACCATGTCCGCGAGGAGGTTTACGGTGGCCTGCCGCATATTGGGATCGATGGGCGTAACATTGTCTATGGAATGGGTATTATCCAGCCCCCAAGACCACTGCACGGTGCCAGCCCCAAAAACTAATGCTCCACTGGGAGCGCGATACAAAGTCAGGTGATGCGTGGCCGTGCCTGTGCCAAAGGTATGGCCATAATCGAGGAGATAGGTCGACACGGTCAAAGTAGTAGTCGAAAGCGGGACAAGCCCAGCGGGACGAAATCCGTTATCAGCATCCACATCCCACTCGTAGCCGAGCACTCCCGTCGGAAGGGTGGCAAATTGTCCGGGCGCCAGGGATGCAATGCTGGTGTTCCTCCAGAAGCGCATTCTGCCGTCTGCCTGGGGTACCGTAATGGCGTCCCTTCGCACCGAGTTCACCCAGAAGACCGTGCCGGTCAGCGCATTCTCCGGGCGGCCCCCGTCGGCTGGTGGACTGAAGCGTGGGTCGCGCCAAGTGCCCGTCCAAGTAGGGGGATCGGCGGGATCGATCACACTGTCTGCGTTTGTTTCCTTGTAGCAGACCAGCGTGCGGTATGGCGTGTTTGAGCCATCAGTGCTTGATTCCCAGCGTGTCTTCCAGAAGACTTCGTTGCCGCTAAAGAACGCCAGATTTACGCCGGCGGCTCGGGCAGCTTCCACACTAGATCGCTGCCCGCCCGACCAATATTCGTCATGACCAATTGACATAAAGACTTTATGCTGAGTGATCAGAGCGCCGCGGCGGTCTGTATCTACGCCCGTGGAATAACTGACGTCGTAGCCGTTCGCCTCGAGCCATCGAACCATCGGGTACTCAGCGCTGAAAAACCAGGTGTACCCGTTCGGGACGTTGAAAGGCCGGTTGTAGCTAACTTTGTAGGCGCGGCTGATCGGCCCCGTATAAAGACTGCTCCCGCCGTAGTCGTTGTAAGCGTGCCAAGTTGTGTCGGACGACTGCGCCAAGATGTCAGAATGGCTGGCATCGTTGCGCACCACAAAAAGAATAGGACTTGCCTCGCCGGTGTCCAAGCGCACGAGACGGGCAAAATAGATTCCGGAAGTGGCGTTGTTGGGCACTGCCCAGGACGCGGAAACGGCCCAATTGCCACAGTCCGTGAGGCCGACCGCGCTATCCGTAAGGCAAGTAGGCTGCGTTTGCGGTAACGGCGCCGAAGGCAATACAGTGGCCACCAAACGGGCTCCATTGCCCTGATAAAAACCGATACGATAAACGTCAATGCGATAGGCTAAGGCACTGGTGTGGATTTTGAAGAACAGGGACTGACCAACATTTACGCTGATGTCGGTGGTAAAGCCTTGAATGTTGGGCGAGCCAGCATCGGCGATGTACCAAACACTAGAAGGAGTGCCGGGCAGACAGTTTTCTGCTTCGATCGGGTTTCGTGGCGCTATGCAGGTACCGAAGGCCGGAACTATGGCACCAACATTAATGACCAAGAGCAATAGAAATTTGTTCAATCGAAAATGCAGCGAGCGGAATGATCGCAGTTGACGGTGATTTAGGGCAGGCGCAAGTTGGGACGGTTGGGGACAATTCCCAATACAACGCATGGTACTTCCTCACGCTTAAGTTGACATTGGGGCCTGACCTGAAGATGGATTGAGACGACACGGGGTTCAATTGGAGACTCCGAGGTCACGGTTTCGGACGATCGGATTTCAAGCTTCGCAAGTCGACCCCTGCGACTCGGCTTGATACTTGCCTGAGAGCGTAGCCCCTCCTGCCAGTCGCGTCAATAGAAAACGACGCTAGCCCTCTTGACCAAGCGTAAGCAACCAGGAGCGGGCGGGGACTGCGCTCACGTTCGGCAAGCTCAGGGTAAGCAGGAGTGGCGAGGCAAACTCGCCGGTACATCTGGCTAGGCAGCAGGAGGACAGCCAGAATGGCTGTCCTACCAGACTTAAAAGGTGATTTTGCCGGAAAGCTGGACGATTCTGGAGCCCGGGCTGAAATTGAGCTGCGTGCTCAACGGCGTCTGGAACGGCGTCTTTGGCGGCGGTGGCCCCAGGCAGATGGTCGCGGTGGCAGCACAGTTTGTCCCACCCGTGGAGAATTGGGTGGGGCTCACCGAAGTATAGTTTGTGCGGTTTAGCGAGTTGTAGGCTTCCAAGATGAGCTGGGCCTTAACGCGCTCATGGATCGGGATGTTCTTAGTGATTCGAGGATCGAGGGAAACGAAGTTGGGAAGGTTGAAGGTGTCGCGGCCGAGTCCAGGGGTACGGTCGGTGCGGCTGTTGCTGTCTAAATTCAGGTCCGAGTTGACCATGCCTGAGTAGGGTTGCCCGGTCTCGGCAGTCAGGATACCGCTAAGTTGCCATCCGCCGAGCAGGTAACGCATTGAGTGCGAAAGCGAATGGGAGTAAGAGTCAAGGTCCCAAATGGCGCTCAACACGAGGCGGTGGCGCTGGTCGTTCACGCCGGGGCCGCGATCCCCGCGGAGGTTGAGAGGGTCCTGCACCATCTTGGCGTCGTCGCCAGAGAACGGAACGACCGAAGTGGCGTCCGGGTTGTCGTCGATGACTTTGCCAAAGGTGTAGGAAGCAAGGAATTGGTAATTGTGGTAAAGGCGCTTGTTCAGTTGCACAGTCAGGCCGTTGTAGATGGAATTGGCGCTGCTTTGGAATTCCTCAATGCGAGCAAAGCCGGCGATGGGGCGCGGCTGAGTGATGCGGTTCACCGTGGCGGTTTGAGTGGAATTAGCGAAACCGACGGTTACCGGGGTCTCGGGACCCTGTTGATTGATGTCCAGTGTGCGCGTGAGATGTGTGCCTTTGACCCACAGATAGTTGACTTGAACTGACATGCTGGGTTGAATCTGGTATTCCAGGCCCAGGTTGGCCTGCTGCACGTTGGGCCCGTGATAGTTGGGCTGGAAGACATAGATAGTGGGAGCGCCCGAGGTGCCACCGACCGGCGCAGCACAGCTTGGAGCCGCGACGGGAGCGCCGCACTTGGTGGCGGGATACTGCGGGATGTTTACGCCGGTAAAGTTGAGGGTCTGCACGTTTAGAGCATTGTTCGAGAAGGCGGTACCGACGGTGATGGCAGGAGTGCGACCGTAGAAAATCCCATAGCCGGTGCGAACGACCAACTTCTTGCCGAGTGGCGTCCAGGCAACGCCGAGCCTGGGGCCGAAATTGGCATGATCGTTGTGAATGCTGTTGGTGAAGATTCCCGCAGCGGCAAGGCTGGCGCTGGGGTTGAGCACAGGCGGCTGGGCGATCAGGTCGAGATCATATCGGAGGCCGAGGTTCAGAGTGAGGTCATTTCGTACGCGCCATTCATCTTGGGCAAAAGCCGAGTATTCCTGAAGATTGGGATTCGTGGTGGGTCCGGTGGTGCCCGCGCCCGCGAACGCTTGTGCAAAATTATCCGAACCGTCCGCGCCGGTGAAGCAGGCCGCTCCACCTCCATTCAAATTGCAGCCGAATCCTTCGAGGCTATTGAAGAGGTAAGCTCCTGAAAAGTTCCCCGGGAAAAAGTTGGCGATCTTGTCGACGAGAATATTCAGGCCAGTTTTGATGGTGTGGCGCCCGCGGACAAAAGAGACTGTATCGCCAACCTCGCCGCGGTGAATGTTGGTGAACCGCGGGCTGAAGAAATTCCGGCCGACAACGAGATCCGTGACCCCACCCTCACGGATGGTGGCTTCAGGATTGATGCTGTTAGCCAAGCCGGGCTCGTTGTCGCGTGCAAAGGCGGCCCGCGCTTCGTTGACTATGCTGGATGAGATCGTGGATTTGAGTGAGCCAGACACGGTATCCGTAGTGACATCCGACGCGCCGGTGTGCTCGCTAGAATTCTGCGATCCGCCATTTTCAAAGCCATTGCCGACGAAACGCTGGGAATTGTAGCGAACGCTCAGGAGTTCTCTATTGCCAAGCCGCCAGTCCGCCTTGCCCAGGTAGACGTTCTGGTTTTGCGTGCGAATCCAGGAGTTGGCGCGGGCCTGGAGATAACTGAGCGCTGTTTGCTGATTGGCGGAGGGAGTTGCTGGTGGGGTTACGGGGAGAAACACCAGATTGGGGAGTGTGTTGCGCTGTCCGTCGTAATCGAAAAAGAAAAAGAGCTTTTCACGGACGATTGGACCGCCGACGTCTCCGCCGAACTGGTTGAAGTGATACGGCGATTTCCTAAGGCCTTTGATTATATTGATAGGGTCGTTCGCATTCAGGCTCCGGTCGCGAAAGAATTCAAAGGCCGCACCGTGGAAATCGTTGGTACCGGACTTGGTGACCACGTTGATCACAGCACCGCCAGCGTGGCCGAGCTCGGCGGAATAGGCGTTGGAATTGACCTGGAATTCCTGCACGGCGTCTTCGCTGAACTGGTAAGGAGCGCGGCCCGAGCCCGTGCGGCCGACAGACTGGCCGAAGAACGTGTTGTTGTTGTCCGAGCCATCGACGATGAGGGAATTGAGAGTGCCGCGTTGTCCGGCAAAGCTGATGTCGCCGCCGCGCACGTCGAGGGTGACGCCAGGAGTGAGGAGCGCAAAATTGATGAAGTTGCGGCCGTTTGTGGGGAGGTTTTCAATGGCTACATCATTCACGGAGGAGCTCACCTGACTACGAGTGGTTTCGACGATGGGGGGTTCATCCGTGACGGTGACGGACTGGGTCTGTCCAGCCACCGAGAGGGAGAGGTTCAGGTTCAGCCGGGCGCCGACACTGAGCGCGACGTTCTTTTGCGTGAGCTTGGCGAAACCTGGGTCTTCGACTTCAATGGTGTAGGTGCCTACCGGAAGGACGGGAAAGGTAAAGAGGCCGTCGGAATCACTGGTGGCTAGAAAGTGGATGCCTGTCGCATCGTTAGTAGCCGTCAACTTGGCACCGGGAAGAGCGGCACCGGATTGATCGACCACGATGCCTTCGATGGTGCCCTGATTCCCCTGGGGCCGTGCGGAAGGGGAGACTAGGAAAAAGGCAAAAAGGAATGCGAGGGAACAGCGCAAGAAAGCCGTGCGCGTTTCAGAAATGTTCACAGCAGTTCTCCTTCAGAGGGCGGTCGAGACTTCTTGCGTTCAGGTCCGCAGCAGAGGCGCTCTGGGGTGAAGAGAGGAGCCGCGAAGTCAAAAAAAAACGGCAGCATCGCGCAAGAGCCGAACGCTCACACCAACGATACGTTTTGCTTGACTTAAATTTCTAACACAAGAGCAGGGTTAAGCCAAAGCGAGCGGTTGTGGAAAACCTTAGAGGGCCGCCACGAGAACAAAGGCGTTGAGGGAGTGCAACGCTTGTATGCTAGGCGGATGGAAACGGGCCGGAGGGGATTCTTGAAATGCTTGGCCGCAGTATCAGTGATTGGCACGTCTGCACTGGAGGAACCACAAGGAGCGAAGAACATGTATGGGTTAATCGTGAAACTGACGGCTGTAGCCGGGAAGCGCAATGAGATGATCAAGCTGTTGACGGGGGCCGCGGTGGATATGCCGGGCTGCTCAAGCTACGTAGTGGCGAAAGACTCGGTGGATGAAAACGTGATCTGGGTTACCGAAGTGTGGGACAGCCAAGCAAGCCATGATGCTTCCCTTTCGTTACCGGCGGTCAAGAATGCTATTCCGCAATCCAAGCCGCTAGTTGCGGCGTTCGACAGGATAGCGGTGACGATTCCAGTTGGAGGAATTGGGGCCGGAACGGCAAGCGCACGCTGAACTCAGCGTGATCGATCGAAAGGAGGAGCAAACATGCGGGGCGTAAAAATTATTGCGGGGATTCTCGGAGTACTGGGCGTGAGCGGGATAGCGCAGCGGGTTTCTGTGCAGACGCCGGTTCAAGAGCCAGCAAAGGGCAAGAGGATTGTGATCGCGGCGAGCACGGTGCTGGATGGGAAGGGCAAGGTGTTGCGAGACGCGCGCATCGTGGTGGAAGGCGAGAAGATTGCCGCGGTTGAAACCAAAGCCGATGCGAAAGCGGCGCCGGCCGACTACGACTTGCGCGGGCTGACGGTGCTGCCGGGATGGATTGACGCGCATGCCCACATTACCTGGAACTTCGGCAAAGACGGGAAAAATGCGGGGATGGCTGGAACGTCGCTGGAGGATGCGTATCAATCAGCGTCAAACGCGTGGGTGACGCTGATGGCAGGATTCACCACGATACAGAGTCCGGGCGCGGCGAATGATATTCCGCTGCGCGACGCGATCGCGAAAGGAAAATTGGCGGGGCCGAGGATTCTTACGGCAGTGGAGCCGCTGTTCGGGCAGGGAGAGAAAACGGGGACGCCGGAAGAGATTCGCGCGTTTGTGCGGAAACAAAAGCAGGCCGGGGCGGACGTGATCAAAATCTTCGCTTCGCAGAGCATCCGGCAAGGCGGAGGGATGACGCTTTCGCAGGAGCAATTGAAAGCAGCATGTGATGAGGCGAAAAAGCAGGGTTTGTGCACGCTAGTACATGCTTACAAGGATGCGGTGCGCGCGGCGACTCTTGCGGGATGCACGGAAATCGAGCACGGAACGCTGGCGACGGACGATGACTTGAAATTGATGGCCGAGAAAGGCACGTATCTGGACCCGCAGGCCGGGCTAGTCATCGAGAATTATTTGCTTCACAAGGAACAGTATCTGGGCACGCCGGGCTACACGGCGGAAGGATTTGCTGCGATGGAAAAAATCCTGCCGATGAACCACGAGCTGGTGCAGCATGCGGCGAAAACTCCGGGGCTGAAAGTCGTTTTTGGAACGGACGCCGTGGCAGGGGCGCACGGGCGCAACGCGGAGGAGTTCGTTGACCGCGTGCGCGACGGCGGAGTGGACCCGATGGCGGCGATGGTGTCCGCCAATTCGTTGGGGGCGGAAGCGCTAGGAATGGCGGACCAGATCGGGACAATTGCTCCCGGTTTGCAGGCAGACATCATCGCGCTGGATGGCGATCCGTTGAAGGACATTACGGCGGTGCGGCGCGTGGTGTTCGTGATGAAGGGCGGCGTGGTTTACAAGAATGTTTCGCGCAGGGCGATTCCGGTTTATGCGGGCGCGCAGCCGTAGGACAGCGTGCGGATTACACTTACGTAGTTACATTTACATAACAACAAAAGTGGAGCTATACTGTTGGTGTCATGGTCTGGTTTGAATGGGATGAGGCCAAGGCAAAGACAAACGAACGGAAGCACGGCGTCCGCTTCGACGATGCGATTCTTGTTTTTGCTGATCCCTTTGCCATAACAGAACAGGACCGCATCGAAGGCGGTGAATTGCGCTGGCAGACCATTGGCTTGGCTGGAGGTGTGGTGCTGCTACTGGTGGCACACCCCGTCAGGGACTAGGGCGAGGATGAAATCATTCGGATCATCTCAGCTCGAAGGGCCGCGAGGAAGGAGTGCAAACGCTATGACGAAAATCGTTAGGAAAACTCTCGCTGACATCCGCGTGAACGCGGGGCGCAAACGGCGGCTGAAGAAACTCGCTCAGCGGCCCGACAGCCAGATTGATTTTTCCGAAATTCCGGAATTGACGGAAAAGTTCTGGCGAAACGCCGCGCGGAATCCATTCTACCGGCCGGTTAAGAAGCAGCTCACGCTGCGACTGGACACCGACGTGATTGCATGGCTGCGGCGGCAGGGCAAGGGTTACCAAACAAGAGCGAACGCTTTGCTGCGAGCAGCGATGCTGGAAGATGTTAGCGAAAAGGCGAGTTAGAGGCGGCCGAAACTTGGCCGCCTCCACAGGGCAATCATAGGGATCGGTCTCAGTAGTCGGATGATCCGCCGAAGAGGCGGAGAACGATACCGGCGGAAGCCCAATAGTTGTTCTGGTGAAGGTTAGTGCCGAACGAAGTCCGGTAGTAGTCAACGTCAAGCAGGCGGATTTCCCAGCGACGGGAGGGGTGGAGATCTACTCCGCCGCCTACTTTATAAGAGATACAGTTGGCCGAAGCGGTGTAGCCGCCTGCGCCGGGAACCGTCGTGTCAGCGCGCGATCCGCCCGCCAGGCCTTCGACAAATGGAGTGATGCCCCAGCGATTCCGGCTGTGGTAGAAGTAGCGCGGACCGAAATGATTTCCGTACAGGACGTTCTTAGTGCCGCTAATCGTGACGGTGCTGTAGCTGCTGTCCGCCACGATCTGCAACCAGGGCTTGAAATTCCAGCCGACGGAACCCATGCCGCCGATGGTCATGTTGGTCCAATAGCCCGCGCCGCCGTCGAGACGGGCAAAGGCATAGCCGCCAAAAACTTCAATCAAAGGAGTGCGGCGAACACCACCTGGGTTACGTCTCTCCCAGGTCGACCTCACCTCCGCAGGGCGAATGGCTGGCGCTGCGGGTTGAGGAGCAGGCGCAGGTTCGGGCTGTGCTGCTGCGGGCGATTCAGGCTGTGCAGCGGGTGCAGCTGGCTCAGGAGCGTTTGAAGCAGGCGCGGGCGGTGCTGGCGCGAGTGAAGCCGATGCGGGCGCGGCTGCTTCGGATACAGGCGCCGGAGCGGGTTGAGCCGCCACTGGCTGAGGCCGTGCAGTTGGCAGAGTCGGCTGCGCGACGGAGGCGCTTGCTTCCGCCGTAGTTGCTGCAGGAGCTAAAGGTGCGGGCGCTTGGGTTGCCGCCACCGACGCGGAGGCAGAAGCTGCCTGGGCCGGCGTGGGCTGAGGCTGAGGTTGCGCTTGCACTGGCTGAGCCTGCTGGGCAACCGGTGCAGATTTGACGGCGACTTTATCGGAAGCGGTGACCATTCGCGGTGACGAAGTTTGCTGCACGGTAGCGCCGGAACGATCCACAGCGATCACGCTCGAATACACGAATCCTACCTTGCCATCGCTGGTCTGAATTCGAGAGAAGACAAAGCCGTAAACGAGGATGGTGAAGCGCTCGCCGCAAGGCAGAGAAGCCACAACGTCCGGAGACCTCCGGGGCTTGGCGAAAACTTGTGCGCCATCGGCATTCTTGGAGCAATCAATGAAGCCGATATCGTCCGCTAGAGCGGCTGAAGCTGCGAGAAAAAATACCCCCAGGAGAATAAGGAACCGATTGCGAAACATTGCCCCCTCCTCGGCCCGGGGACACACCGAGCCACTAGAACCTTTATGAGGCTTGGAAATACCCTCGTAAATTGGCCCAACGGACAGGTGGTTCCAAAACGCTACTGACTGATAAGACGGGGTCGTTTGCTGTGCCAAATCGGAGTTATGAAGGTTGATAGGATCACTCCGCTGCGGCACAGTTTGGAGAAGACTGTCACGTAAGAGCAGTAGAATGACTGGCTTGGAATGACAGGAGGAGAAGTAGAGTCGACGTTTCAGTTAGCGTCGTCGTCAGCGGATTCGATCCCGGCTCGGGCGATGAGGCTGCGGAGGGCTTCTTCGCCACCGGCTCCGCGCTGGGTTCCGGCGATATTGCCGTCGCGGTCGATCACCACATAGATGGGATAGACGTTAGCTTGGTACATGGCGGCGAGATTGGTGTCTTCCATCATGACGATCTTGCAGTTGCGGGGATGCTGTTCGAGATATTTTTTAACGGTTTTCTTGGACTCGCCGACGTCGATGGCGAGAAGGATCAAACCTTTGCCGGCAAGGTCGTGGCCGATCTTGTCGACGAAGGCGGCTTCGTCGGCGCAGAAGCCGCACCAAGTGGTCCAGAATTCGAGGAGGACGACTTTGCCTTTGATGGTTTCGTTGTTGAATTTTTCACCAGTCGTGGTGGCGTTAAAGCGGGGCGCGGGCTCTTTGTCCTTGGGGCGGGCGAGCGCGCAGATGGAGGCAAGGATCAATACGCAGAGAATCGCCGCACGGAGGCTGGTGCTCGCCGCCATAGGGAAAATGTAAGAAAGCAACGAGCGCATGTCAATTGTTTTGTTGGTACGTTCGCTGGAGGGCGGCGCACTGAGGCGAGAAGCTGGCCTGTTATTTCGTCACGGATGCTGGCTGCGGCAGGCTTTGATTGGCGCGAAAGATGACGTAGGCGCGGATGGCCGCGGCGTCATCATGGGAGACATCCTTGTCAAACGAAACCATGCCGGCTTGCTTGAGCTGGCCCTTCAGGACAATTTCAAACCATTGATCGTTATCCAGTGAGCCGGAATAACGCAGATCAGGAAGCACTCCGCCACCGACGGCAACGTCCCCATGGCACGGCGAACAGAATGGCTGAAAAAGCGCTTCGCCTCTGTGGATGGTGGCGGCGGTGGCAATGGATTTCGGCGGATTCAGCTGCGGTGGGGTGAATGGGGGAAGCGAGGGCAGACTTGCCTTGCTGTTTAGTTTGAAGGCGAGCAGACGGCTGATATTTTGCGTTCTTCCGGAAGAGAGCGCGGCTTCGCCAGCGGCGAGCGGAAAAACGCCGCCCCAGCCGGCGAGCACGGCAATGTATTGTTCGGCGCCCACAGTGTATGTCATAGGAGAAGCGACCACGCCGCTCTGAGCGTCGGCGGACCAAAGTTTTTGGCCGGTGTCTGCGCGGTAGGCTTCAAGGTTGCCTTGCGCTGTGCCTTGGAAGACAAGGTTTCCGGCGGTCGAGAGGAGTCCGCCGTTGACAGGACTCTGACGATCGACGCGCCAGATTTCTCTCTGTTGAATGGGATCCCACGCAGAGAGATGGCCTTTAATGGTGCCGAGGATGGCTTTCTTGACTTCCGGCTGCTGCGGCATGCCGCCAGCGACGAAGTCAATGCCGACGTTATAGCCGATTGCTTTCTTCTGGAAATGTTCGTCCGATTTGTAAAGGAACCCTGTCTCTTGAACGGGCAGATAGACGAGTCTTGTGTGCGGGCTGAAGGACATGGAATGCCAGCTGTGGCCTCCAGGGGGACCGGGAGCAACCGGAGCGCGCTTCCCTCCTTCGTAACGGGCTTGCGGATTTTCGATGGGACGGCCGGTTTTCAAATCAATACCGGTAGCCCAGGAGACGGCAGTGTAGGGTTTCGCGGAAATGAGTTCGCCGGTGGCGCGATCGAGAACGTAGAAAAAACCATTCTTGGGCGCGTGAAGCAGAACTTTGCGCGGAGACTGGTTGATGGTGAGGTCGGCAAGGACGATGGATTCGGCGGAATCGAAATCCCAGGCATCGCCGGGAGTTTCCTGGTAGTGCCAGACGTATTCACCGGTGTCGGCTTTCAGAGCGACGACGGAAGACAGGAAAAGATTGTCACCGCCCTGGGGGCTGCGGGCATGGTAGTCCCAAGGAGTGCCGTTGCCCACGCCGAAGTAGACGAGATCAAGGTCGGAGTCGTAGGAAATGGAGTCCCAAACGGTGCCGCCGCCGGCCAACTTGCGCGGTGGGCCTGTCCAAGTTTTGGCGGCCTTTTCGAGGACAGGAGATTCGTAGGGCTGCGACGGATCACCGGGGATGGTGTAGAAGCGCCAGACCATTTTTCCGGAGGCAGCATCGTAAGCAGAGATATAGCCGCGCACGCCATACTCAGCGCCGCCGTTGCCGATCAACACTTTGCCTTTCACGACTCGAGGAGCTCCGGTGATGGTGTAAGGGAAGCGCGCATCGATGGTTAGAATTTCCCAGACAGGTTTTCCAGAGGCGGCGTCGAGCGCGACAAGACGGCCATCCAGGGTGCCGACGAAAACCTTGCCCTGCCAGACGGCGACGCCACGATTGACGACGTCACAGCAGGCATTGACGGCCCACTCCGGAGGCACTCTTGGATCGTAGGACCAAAGCTTCTCCCCGTTTGCCGCTTTGACGGCGAAGACTTTGCTCCAAGCGGTAGTAAAGTACATCACACCATCGACCACTATAGGAGTCGCTTCCTGACCGCGGCGCGTGTCCAAGTCAACGTACCAAGCCAGAGCGAGCTGGCCGACGTTTTGATCATTGATTTGCTTCAAGGGACTGAAGCGCTGCTCGCTGTAAGTGCGGCCGTAGCTCATCCAGTTGCCGGGTTGCTGATCGGCATTGATCAAGCGTGGAGCGTCCACGTTGGCAGAGGTGGCAGATTCCTGTGCGGTCGCAGGAGAATTCGGACGGCAGCCGGCCGCACCTAGAAGCACGAGAGTTATCGGAAGGATCGAAATCGATTTCCGAACCATGAATCCTCCCGTGGCGAGCAGCAGCAAAGACTCTATGCGACCCGCGCCAGAACGCGCAGGAATCTTGGTTAAGATCTCAAGACGACGATGGCTCAGGCCAACTGTCTGGAAGCGGAGCGATCGATAGAGAGCGCTCCGGAGCCCCTGATCATGATGGCCAGGCAGATGACAATGGCCAGGATGTGGTATTCGTAGCCTTCGCCCTTCTGGTTGCCAAACCAGTTGGCGAAAAGACCGAAGTGACGGTGGATGAGGATGACCGCGACTACCATGTTGGTGCAGATGCCAAAAGCAGCCACGCGGCCGAGGAATCCGATCAGCAAACCGATGCCGCCGAGAAATTCGGCTGCGATGGCCAGAACGGCCAGTACCGCGGGAATGTGCATCTGCTGAGTGAAGAAGCCCAGCGTGGCCCGGAAACCGAATCCGCCGAACCAGCCCAGGACCTTTTGCGCGCCGTGCGCGAAGAACACGATTCCAAGCGCGAGTCGAAGAAGGGTCATTATGTAGTCGTCGGTGGTGTTCATGAGCTTTTGAAACGTGGCCGTCTCCTTCTCTATGAATTTGAGGGATAGGCAACTGGCTGCCAGAGAATATCATTTTTTTCGCTGCCTGCGGAGCAATTGGAAAAGAATGCGATGCGGCTGGTAGGATTCCCGCCAAACAAGATGTGGATCGCGTACGAGGAAAAATACTCAAATTGTGAAACGGTAGAGCGCGCGGAAACGGCGAACGGCTGGTTCTCCAGGATCTTCGAGATCGAGAAAATCTTCGAAAGAAAGTTCTTCGAGACCGGCAGTTGTAAAGGCCGAGAGTTCCACCCGAGTGAGAGGCCAGGGCATTTGGCCTTCGGGGTCGGACGGCTCGCGGGCGCGGGCAATGACGAGCAGAAGACCGCCGGAGCAAAGAAATCCCGCAATATTTTCGATGGCCCGCAGGCGGAAAGCGGCCTGCAGAACCTGGAGAGTATTGGCCTCAAAGACAAAATGGAAAGCGCGACGCCAAGCGGAAGGCGGTTCGAGGAGGTTGGCGGCGGCGTATTCCACTTTTGTATTTGGAAAGCGTTTGCGGGAAGTGCGAATCGCAGTTTCCGAAATGTCAAAGGCCGTGGTACGAAAGCCCCAGGCGGCCAGCTGTTCGGCATCATCGCCCAAGCCACAGCCGATCGTTAGCGCCGATTTTCCCGCGGTTGGCTGCGGATGGGACTTCCAAAAGCTAAGCAAATGAGGATTGGGACAAAGATTCGCCCACGGAACAGTGCTCTTCCCTGCTTCGCACTCCTGGTAAAGCCGCTCGAACCAGCCGGTGGCGTCACCCTTACGATTGAATTCCGCGGCTAGCTCGCGGGCCCTCGCGCGATCTTTCATTTCAGGCGATTCTAGCTTCCGCTGCGGTCGTCGGCCACAGAAAACGTCGATTCGAAAATGGTCTGGACAACCTGCCGATACTTGAGTCATTGCAAACTCTGTCGTCAAGACCAGGAGGTGCTAGCAAAACGGAGGCTCTGGAAACAGAGGTTGCAAATTGGATAATTCCGTTGGGGAACTTTCGAGGTTGGCCAGAGTAAGCGTCGTATCATATTTACACGATTTGCATTCGGAGGCAGCCATCGCCTATCAAGAGAAACGCCGTTCGCCGAGGTACTCGTTCGTAGCGAGCGCCGAGCTGATTGAAGAGAAAGCCGACGTGCGCATCGCGTCGCGGGTGAGCGAATTGAGCCTGCACGGGTGCTATTTGGACATGATGAACCCATTTCCCAAGGGTACCCTGGTGCTAGTGAAAATTGCCGCGGGCGATGCCTTCTTCGAGGCCAAGGCGAAAGTCATATATGAGCAGCCGAATATGGGCGCGGGCGTGGGCTTTCTAGAAGTGGGACCGGAATCTCAGGCGGCGCTGGAGCGCTGGCTGGATGAAGCGGAGAAGGAGAAGCAGAAGCAGTCGGGATAATTTCCGCTTGCACTGAGAGCCGTGCGCATTAGTTGAAACTACGTCCGAGCAGAGCCGCAATCGCAGCAAAAAATCCTTGAAAATCTAAGTCAGGACAAGAAATCGCTCACCGCAAGAGTGAGCGAGATGGATGTGTCAGATGCCTAGGACTTGCGCAGCCGCCGATTTCAGATAGCGTTGCGCTTCAGTTCGGACATGAGGTAGTCGCAGGAGCGGACGCACAGCGCCATGATAGTTAGCGTGGGATTCTGGCAGGGGTTCGAGGTAAAGCCGGAAGCGTCCATCACGAAAAGATTCTTGATGTCGTGAGTCTGCTGGAATTGATTGAGGACTGATTTTTTCTGGTCGGCGCCCATGCGGGCAATGCCGGCTTCGTGGAGCGCCCAGCGCGGAGCGGAAGGATGCGCGTAAGTGCGAATATTTTTTGCGCCGGCGGCTTCGAGCATTTCGCCGGCGGAGTCGCCCATGTCCTGAATCATGGCGCGCTCGTTTTCGCCGTCGGACATATGAATTTTGAGGACGGGAATTCCGTAGAGGTCTTTGACGCGAGGGTCGAGCTCGACGAAGTTGTCCCAGCGCGGGAGGACTTCGCCGAAACCAGTAATCTCGATGCTGGTGCGGGGTTCGAGAATGGCTTTCTTGTAGGCTTCGCCGAAGCCGGGCGCTCCCCAGCCGAATCCCACTGACGATCCACCTTCGTACCCGAAACCACGGAGGAATTTTTTGTACGGCGGCGTGTTTGGCAAATTACGGAAGCGCGCAATGTAAATGCCCACAGGTTTTTTCGGCCCACCTAAAGAAGGCCTTGCGCCGAACGAAGGAAATTCGCCGCTGCCGCCGCCGCTACGAACGTGCGCGGTGAGGTAGTGGCCGAGTACGCCGCTGGAATTAGCGAGACCATTGGAATACTGCGGCGTCGCGGAATTGAGCAGAATGCGAACGGACTCCTGCGATTGCGCACACAGGATTACGACGCGAGCAAAAACCTCGCGGGCTTGACGAGTGTTGCGGTCGATGTAGAGAACACCGCGGGCGCGGTTGCGCTCGGAATCCATCAAGACTTTGTAAGCCATGGCGTTCGAGATAAGCGTGCAATTGCCGGTCGCCAGAGCGTCGGCGACAGTAGTAAACGCGGAATTAAAATAGGAATGCGTCATGCACCCACGTTCGCAGGGGCCGCAGAAGTGGCAAGGCCCGCGGCCGTTGATGGGTTTGGTCAAATTCGCGCAACGCGCGGGCATGATCGTGCGGCCAAGCTTTTCCTTGACGCGACTGCGGAATAGATCTTCCTGGCAAGTGAGCGGGACGGGCGGTTGAAAATGGCCGTCGGGGAGATGCTCAAGGCCCTCGGCGGAGCCGGTGATACCGACATATTTTTCGACGAGATCGTAGTAAGGCTCGATGTCTTTGTAACCGAGCGGCCAGTTCTCACCAAAACCGTCGAGAGAAGCTGACTTGAAATCCCAATCGCTGAAGCGCAGGCTGACGCGGCCCCAAACGTTGGTGCGGCCGCCGGTCATTCGAACGCGGCCCATCCAGTCGAAGGGCTTGTCGGCGTGCGTTGTGTAGGGCTCTTCGAGATCATTAGCAAACCATTTGTACGTGTATTCGTTGCAAACGCCGAATTTGACTTGGATGGGCCGCGTCTTGCGGATGATTTCAGGCGCGCGGTTGCGATACTTCAATTCGAACGCGGGCTGGTGTTCCGTGAAATTCTTGTCGGATTGCGGGCGACCGGCTTCGAGGAGCGCGACCTTCAGGCCGGCCTCCGCAAGGCGTTTGCAAGCCCAGCCGCCGGATGCACCGGAGCCGACAACGATAACGTCAAAGGAATAATTCTTGTTCTGGGGCATAGGATAAAAATCCGAAAGCGGATGCTAGCAATTGCGCTTCGGCGGGTCAATCAAGGAAAAGAAAAGAATTTGTGTTGTTCTTGTGAACGATTGTTGCGGGGTGATACCATCGGCGCGAAATCTGAAGGCTGGAGAAATTGCGATAGGAACAAAGAGCACATTGGCGGCGATCAACGAAACGGCTGCGGCGAGTGGTCAGCTTACGCGGCGGGAAATGGTGCGGCGCCTGACGGCGGCAGGTACGGCATGGCCGCTTGTGGCGGCTTCACATCCCATCTATGAGCTTTTGAGGAATGATGCGGCCCTTGACGAAGCGGAGAAACTAGGAGCTGCAGATTGGAAGCCGCTTGTCCTGAGCGCCCAACAGAACGAGAATTTGATCGCGATCGCGGAAAGCATCGTGCCGGGATCAACCAAGGCGCAGGTGAACAGGTTCATTGACCTGCTGCTGAGCGTGGATGCTTCCGAGCATAAGAAAAGCTTCGTTGACTCACTTGCGGCGTTCGAGGCAGAGTCGCAGAAGCGATTCGCAAAGGGCTTCCCTGCCCTGGATGAGGGCCAGAAAAACCAATTGCTGACGGATGGGTCGGCAACTGCGGCAAAACAGAATTCAGAAGGCGCGGGAGAAAATTCTGCCGGGCTCCACAAGCACTTCGAAAACTTGAAGGGCTGGGTCGCGGGGGCGTATTACTCGTCGGCAATGGGAATGAAAGAGCTGGGCTGGACGCCGGACCGCGTGTTTGCCAGTTTTCCGGGTTGCGAGCACCCGGAAGGACATCACTGAGAGGGATGGTATGAACACATTTTCTAATCGCAGGGAATTTCTGCGTGCCGCGACGTTAACTGGCGCGGGCCTGACACTTGCGAACCGACTGGCGGCGGCATCCGAAAAGTCAGTGCTGGTGTTCACAAAATCTTCGGGATTCGAGCATGCCGTGGTGAAAAGAGTGGACGGGAAACCGAGCATCATGGATGACACAGTGACCGAACTCGGGAATAAGCATGCATTCAAGGTCGGCGTGACCAAGGACGGGCGCATTTTCGATTCGAAGGAGTTCCACTCCTACGCCGCCCTCGTGTTTTTCACGACGGGCGACCTGACGACGATGGGCACCGACGGCAAACCGCCGATGTCGCCGAAGGGCAAAGAGGGGCTTCTGGATGCAGTGAGAAATGGAATGGGGTTTGTTGGCGTGCACGCGGCGGCGGACACGTTTCACACGCCACCGGACACGCCTGACCTCGCAAATCGCTACATCGCACACGGAGAGCAGCAAGATCCGTACCTGAAAATGCTCGGCGGCGAGTTCATTATTCACGGGCGGGAGCCGCGGCTGCAGGATGCCAACCTGATCGTGAACGACCCGAAGTTTCCAGGCCTCGAAGGCGTGACCTCGCCGGTGAGCTTCAATGAAGAGTGGTACTCACTGAAAGACTTCACGCCCGATCTGCACGTGATCCTTACGTTAGACACCCATGGAATGAAGGGCGAGTGCTACCAGCGCGCGCCCTACCCAGCGACGTGGGCACGGCGGCATGGAAAAGGCCGCGTTTTCTATACCGCGATGGGCGACCGGCCTGAGAATTGGAAGAATGAGTTTTTTCTGAATTTGCTCGCCGGCGGAATCCGCTGGTCCATCGGAGACGCCAGCGCTCAAGTGAATGTGAATCTCAAAGAAGCCACGCCGGGTTTCGCGGAAATCCCTCCGAAATATCCCCCAGCAAAGTAACTGCTCTCCATCCTGCGGGTCACGCGATGGAGATTTCTGAAACGAAATCGATCACATGGCGACCGGCCGATTGATCCTCGGTTTGACATACCAACAGGGCGAATAGCCGTCGTGCGGAAAGAGCGAGTGAACGCACGTGACAGTCTGCTCCGGATTCTGAGCGTCCACTTCGTATTCCGTTTTGCCATTCTTTTCCGGAATGGCGAGGACGCGCAGGCTCTTGAGAGATTCGAATGGGTCGTCAGCTTTTGCGTGCATCGCGCGAATGAGAACAGATACGTAGTCGCTAACATACAGAACGGCAAACGCTGCCGCTGTGCCTATCAGAATGCGTTTGAATAGCTTGCGCGAGGAGAGAACACGTCAATTTTGGTGGAGCCGATGGGATTCGAACCCACGACCTCCTCGATGCCATCGAGGCGCGCTCCCAACTGCGCCACGGCCCCACCGATGCAAAACCAACGACCTTCCCGGTTTCACCGGGACGCATCGCAAAGTGCGCCACAGTCCACCGGGATGAAGAACTTAAGAGATTTTACATCAGCGGGATGGTTGCGTCTATCTCCCCTTGGTACTTCGGTGCAGAACAGTGTCTCGTCCTAGGAGGACGGTTGAGGAGAGGGCGTCCGAAGATGAGCCAGAAAGGCGTTCTGCGCGCGCGTCAGGGACCGGCCGCGGAGGACGACGGCGCCAATGGTGCGAACGGCTTGTTCATCGGCGATGCGCACGTAGCGGCATTGCGATTTTTTCTCGATGGCCATTTCCGGGACGATGGAAACTCCCATTCCCGCGCCGACCATGCTGAGAAGACTGCTGAATTGGCCGCTCTCGAAAACGATCTGGGGATGCAGACGCGCGCGATCGCAGGCGGCCACGGCCGTATCGCGGAAACAGTGACCATCGCGCAAGAGCAGAAAAGGCTCTGTGCGGAGATCCTTGAGCGAAAGTGACGGGCGTGATGCGTGTTTGTGTTTTTGGGGGAGCACGGCAAAGAGCCGCTCGGTCAGCAGTGGAAAAGTATCGAATTCGTGGCCACGGAGGGGAAGCGCCAGGATGGCAACGTCGATCGTCCCGGCCCGGAGCCGGTCGAGAAGTATGGGCGTAATTTCTTCGACGACGGTGAGCCGAACCTGGCCGAATTTGCGCGAGAAGGCCGTGAGCCGCGCCGGAAGAAAGTAAGGCCCGACAGTGGGAATTACGCCAACAGAGACGGGACCGCCGATGAATTCTTTCCCTTCGACGACATCGCCTTTGGCGGCTTCCAGTTCGCGCAGAACTGCGTGCGCTCGCGGGAGAAATGTCTTGCCAAGTTCAGTGAGCCGGACGGAGCGGCCGAGGCGGTCGAAAAGGCGGGCTCCGAGTTCATCCTCCAGCTTGAGGATCTGCTGCGAAAGCGACGGCTGTGAAACATGGGATTGTTCGGCGGCACGGCTGAACGAGCCGGTTTCGGCCACCGCGCAGAAGTAACGAAGCTGGTGAAGTTCCATAGGCTATACCTATCTATCGTATCCGAACTATATATTGGAAGTATAGGTCGCGGGCTTCTACCTTAGAGCTGTGGTGGCAGGAATCTCGCTTCGCGGGACTATTGCCGTCAAACTGAGGAGGATCCATGCCGGAAGAAAAAAAGAAAATCATGACGACGGACGCGGGCCGTCCCGTCGGCGACAATCAGAATTCGCTCACTGTGGGGCCGCGCGGCCCGGTAGTCTTCGAAGACTTTCTGCTCTTCGAAAAGATGGCGCACTTCAACCGCGAGAGAATCCCAGAGCGCGTAGTGCACGCCAAGGGCTCGGGTGCATACGGCCATTTCGTTTGCACCAGCGCCGAAATCGCCAAGTACACGACGGCAAAACTCTTTAGCGCTGTGGGCAAGAAGACGCCGGCGTTCCTGCGCTTCTCCACCGTTGGCGGAGAGAAGGGCTCGGCGGACACGGCGCGCGACCCGCGCGGGTTTGCGCTGAAGTTCTATACCGAAGAGGGATGGGATATGACAGGAAACAACACGCCCGTCTTCTTCATCCGCGACCCGCTGAAGTTCGGCGATTTCATCCATACGCAAAAGCGCGACCCGCAGACCAACCTGAAATCGCCGACCATGATGTGGGACTTTTGGTCGCTCTCGCCGGAATCGCTGCATCAGGTGACGATTCTCTTCTCCGACCGTGGGACTCCGGACGGCTACCGGCACATGAACGGCTACAGCAGCCACACGTTCAGCCTGATCAATGCGAAGAACGAGCTGTTCTATGTGAAATGGCACTTCAAGACCAAACAAGGGATCAAGAATTTCTTCCGCGAGCAGGCTGGTGCACTGGAAGGAACCGATCCGGACTATTCGCAGCGCGATCTTTTCCATGCCATCGAGGAAGGCAACTTTCCGAAATGGCGCGTGAGCGTGCAAATCATGCTGGAGAAAGACGCGGAGACTTATCACATCAACCCATTCGATCTGACGAAGGTATGGCCGCACAAGGACTACCCGCTGCATGAAGTTGGGGAGCTGGAGCTAAACCGCAATCCGAAGAATTATTTCGCCGAAGTAGAGCAGGCCGCATTCGAGCCGCGCAACATCGTGCCGGGTATGGGTTTTTCGCCGGACAAAATGCTGCAGGCGCGGCTGATCTCCTATCCCGATGCTCACCGCTATCGCCTAGGCGTCAACTACGACTCCCTGCCGGTCAACAAACCGCAGTGCCCGTACCACACCTACAACAAGGACGGGGCGATGCGATTTGATGGAAACGGCGGGGCAGCAGTGAACTACGAGCCGAACAGCTTCGGCGGCCCGACCCAGGACCGTTCCTATGTCGAACGGCCGCGTGCCGTCAGCGGGACTGTCGCACGGCACGATCATCGCACCGAAAGTGACTATTACACGCAGCCCGGGAATTTGTTCCGCTTGATGCCCGCGGACGCGAGGCAGCGTCTCATTGACAACATCGTCTCCAGCTTGGGCAATGGCGTGCCACAGCGCATTCAAGAGCTGCAAATCCAGCACTTTTACAAGGCCGATCCGGCATATGGAACCGGCGTGGCAAAGGGGCTGGGGCTGAATATCGCATCAATCGTGGCGAAATCGAAACAGGCCAGCGCGGCCGACTGAATCAGGCGCAATTGTTCAGTTCGAAACTCTGAGTCAGGTCAGTGCAGCGGGGTGAGTCGAGTGACTCGCCTCGTTTCTCTTTTTCTGGACTCAGTCGTTGAGGTGTGCCAGTTGCTTGAATTCTGTAGAATGTCAGGCCTATGGCAAAACTCACTTTTCTGGGCGCAGCGGGATGCGTTACGGGTTCGAAGTATCTGGTCGACGCAGTCGGCAAGCGGCTGGTGGTGGATTGCGGAATTTTTCAAGGCTCGCAGGAGCTTCAGGACCGCAACTACAAGCCCCTGCCGGTCGACCCGAAAACGATCGATTATCTCGTTCTCACCCACGCGCACCTGGACCACACCGGATGGCTGCCGGTGCTGGTGAAATCGGGCTATCGCGGACCGATCTACGCCAATCCCGCGACGATTGAGCTTACGACAATCCTGCTGAAGGATTCCGCACACTTGCAGCAAGAGGACACGCTGCACGCGCGGATTCATAAAGACAGCCGCCACCCCAATCCGGAGCCGTTATACACGGCCGAGGACGTTGATCCCACATTAAAGCTGATCAAGACGATGCCACGCAGCGGCAGCTTCGATATCAGTCCGGAATTTCGCGTTACGTCTTACGACGCCGGGCACATCCTGGGATCTTCCAGCTTGGAACTGACGATCACCGAAGGCGGCAAGAAGACTGTCGTGGTCTTCTCCGGCGATATCGGGCGATACAACCAGGCGATTTTGAAAGACCCGGCCACGCCGCCATCGAGCGCGGACGTGCTGATTTGCGAGTCAACATACGGTGACCGCGAGCATCCCGAAGGCGATCCCGCGGAATTGCTGGCGCAAATCGTCAATCGCGTGGCAAAGCGCGGCGGGTCAATCGTGATTCCTTCCTTCGCCATAGGGCGAACCCAGACGTTCATGTACTACCTGCGACAGTTGGAGGACCAGCAAAGAATCCCGCGCCTGCCGGTCTACGTAGACAGTCCGATGGCGCTGAGCGCGACGGATTTGTACGTGAAACACAAAGAAGACCACGACCTAGAGTTCGCGCGGCAAGAAGGAAGCGACGGCAAGGGCGATCCCTTGAACGTTCATGAATTCCACCTGACACGGTCGGTGGAAGAATCCAAGGCGATCAATGACGTCAAGAAACCTTGCATCATTATCTCGGCTAGCGGGATGATCAGCGGCGGACGCGTGTTGCATCACCTCGTCCAGCGGCTACCCGATCCGCGTAATGCCGTCATCCTTGCGGGATTCCAGGCGGAAGGCACGCGCGGACGCGCCCTGCAAGAAGGCGCGAAGTCGCTGAAGATCTTTGGCCAGGACGTGCCCGTTGGCGCGGAGATTGTCGAGATGGGACAATTCTCCGCCCATGCCGGAAAGAGCGAATTGCTGCGCTGGCTGACGGCGCTCCCTGCGCCTCCCAGGCAGACCTATCTGACCCATGGCGAACCTGCAGCGGCGCAGGCGCTGCAAGCAGCCATCACTGAAAAGTTTAGATGGAAGGCCGCGGTCGCCAGATACATGGATTCCGTGCCTGTGGGTGAATAGTTCCCGGAGAGTCCGCAAATTATTTTGCTCAGGTCAGGAAACTATTTGAGGCTTCACCTCGTCTATACAAGCAAGACCACTCGCGGGGTAGGGGACTAACCACCACAGGGCAACCGACCGTCAGTCTCCTACCCCTAAATGCCCTGAATCGCTTGAAACCACGCAGTTTACCTAAAATTTAGAAACAAGAGAGTAGTTCTCAAAATAACGTGGGCAGAATCGCCATTTGGCGCGAAGACTAAAACTAAATGAGTCATTTTGTGGCAAGGGCAATTCGGGCTGTGGGAGTCTCCCGGGACATGGGCGGAATCTCCTCAAGGTCCAAGCCCGCCACAAACATGGGGATTGGCGACACTCTGCCCCAGCGGAACAGCTCCCACCGAGCACGAATGAATTTAATCTCCGGACGCAGCGAGAGATCAAGGATCAGCTTGGTCGTCCCGCGGTAGAATTGCTGCGGCAGCCTGAGGAGCGGTTTCTTCGTCCAGGTCTCACCGTCTGGCGAACCCCAAATCGAGACATCGAGCGATTCTTGTTCGATCTGATCCGTGACCGTTAGGCGGCACAGAAACGTGCGCGAAGGGCTCGTCGAGATATCAAATGCAGCGCCCTCGCCGTTAGCTTCCATGCGAGTGTTTTCTGGAATCAATTGTAGTCGATTGGCCATGGGACTCCCGCGATTGTCTGGACGGTGGCGATTCTAGCACAGGAGAAACTAGGCCCGCAGCTTTGACAATCGCTCTTCTGCGGCAGCTAGGGTCTCTTCCTTCTTGCAGAAAGTGAAGCGCACCTGCGAAGCGCCGTCCCGCGCATTGTTGTAAAAACTGGAGCCAGGTACGACGGCGACTCCGATGGTTTCGACGAGATACTTGGCGAAGCGCACGTCTTTCGTTTCGGCCTGGAAACGAACGGGATCAGGATCGGCGAAGCGAGAAATGTCCGTCATGATGTAGTACGCCCCGCGCGGCTTAAACACGGTGAAGCCCGCGCGCCCCAGAATTTTCAGCAGCCGTTCGCGCTTGGCTGTGTAGGAACTGGCGAGCTTATCGTAGTAGCTCTGGGGAAAGTGCAGCGCACTCGCGCCCGCTTGCTGCAGCGGCGCTGCCGCGCCTACGGTTAGAAAATCGTGCACTTTGCGAATCGGTTGCGTTGGCTCCGGCGGCGCCAGCACCCAGCCCACGCGCCATCCAGTAACGCTGTACGTTTTCGACAAGCCATTGATGACGATGGTGCGGTCGCGCATGCCATCGATGCGCGCCATGGAAATGTGTTCCGCGCCGTCGTACAAGATGTGTTCGTAGATTTCGTCGGTGATGCAGTAAGCGTTCCACCGCACGCAGAGGTCGCGGATGAACTCGAGCTCGGCTCGCGTGAAAACCTTGCCGGTGGGATTGTTTGGCGTGTTCAGAATGATCGCCTTGGTGTGCGGGCCAAACGCGGCCGAAAGTTCCTTTTCGTCGAACGACCAATCCGGAGTGCGCAGCTTGACGAAGCGCGGCGTGGCCCCGCTCAAAATCGCGTCCGGGCCGTAATTCTCATAGAACGGCTCGAATACCACCACTTCGTCACCCGGATTAATAATCGCCATCATCGCGGACATCATTGCTTCGGTCGACCCGCAGCAAATGGTGATCTCCCGCTCGGGGTCGTACTTGACGCCCTGGGTGAGTTCAAATTTTTCGACGATGGCGTCGCGCAGCGGCTTTGCGCCCCAGGTGATGGCATATTGATTGATGTCGTCAGCGATGGCTTTGCGCGCAGCTTCCTTGATTTCCTCGGGCGCGGCAAAGTCCGGAAATCCCTGGGATAGATTGACGGCTCGGTGCTTTAAGGCCAGTCGCGTCATTTCGCGAATGACGGACTCGGTGAATTGTTCGGCCTTCGCCGAAAGCATCCGCCGCGAGATTTGCGCCATGGAAAGATCAGGAGCGGTCATTGCACCTTCTCAGAAAAATAAAATCGTATCGCAAGGAGCAGACCGCCTAAGCAGACTGCTCCTGTTCGCGCAAATATTATTGTAACCGGATAATTCGTCAGCGCGCGTGGCCGGTAGCAACCTGAGTGGCCACGCTCGGCTGCCCGTAAATCATGCGGTAGACTTCCGTGTTGCGCAAGACGACCTGCACATATTCGCGGGTTTCCGTGAAAGGAATGGACTCGACGAGTTCGGGAATCTCTTCGTAGTTGCGCTCTGACTTCCAGGCGGCGATGCGGTCTTCGCCCGCGTTATAAGCAGCGGCCGCGTACTCGAACGCTCCCGTTTCGCGCACCAGGTTTGCGATGTAGGCCATGCCGACTTCAATGTTGAAGTCTGGCTCGAAAAGTTTGTTCTTCGTGTAGCGGACCTTGAGCTGCCTGGCGAGGAGCTTCCCCGTTTTCGGAAGAACCTGCATCAAGCCGATGGCGTTCTTAGGGGAGACGGCGTCCGCCTGAAACGTGGATTCCTGGCGAATAAGACCCGCCGCAAACATGGGATCAAAATCATTTTTGGCCGCCTCGCGCCGCAAAGCAGCCTCATAGGGCATCGGATAAAGCGCCTTCCAGGCGGCAACGGGCACTTCGCTGATTTTCCGGGAATCGAAGTTCGGCACGATGACCCGCGCATATGCCATGCCGGCCCCATAGTGACCCTGATCGAACGCTGCCTGCGCGGCTTCCAGCAAAAAGCGCGGCGAGGACGTGGCGAAATACGCGTTCTTCAACTCTTGTTCGGCGGAGGAATCGAAAGCGATGGCGCGAAGCGCCTGCGCCCGCTCCCAACGCTCCTGTGCTGCAACCGGGATCGGCTCATCAAACGAACGAAGCGATGGGGGCGGTGGAATTTTCTCGAAAAACTCCGGAGCATTTTCTTCACCGGGGCCAAGCCTGGCAAGTCGGGCAGTTGCGGCATTTCCGAAATACGTTTGCGGGAATCGCTCGGCGGCTTTGCTGTAAAGGCTGCGCGCCCTCGCTGCATTTCCGCTGCGCTCGGCATTGCGTCCCAGCCAATACAAAGAGTCGACAGAATTAGACGACACGGGATACTTCAGCAAAAAATTGGTAAGCCGGTCGTCGGCATCGGGGTGGCGATCCAGATACGCGACCCAGGCGATGCGCCATTCGCAGTTGAAGGCGTATTTCCCGTTCGGGAAGGAATCCAATACGCGCTGATAAGCCTCGGCGGCTTTCTCGCGTTCAAGCTCCACCCAATGGTAATTCCCTGCCGCCATCAGGCCATCTTCATTCCATTTGCTCACCGGATAGCTCTGCGCCAGCGTGTTCAGCGCGTTAAACATCTCCGCTTCCTTTTTCGCTGTCCGGTAAGCCTGGGAAAGGGCGTAGAGCCGCTCGGCGTCCACTTCAATGTCCGGCGTCTGTACCGCGGCAATCAGCGCGGGTGAGCCTTTCAATTGCACGCGGCATTCCGCGACGCGAAGCTGCGCGCGCTGGCGCACGGGATTCGCGGGGTCCTTGAGCATGGTGAGCAGTTTTTCAAATTCACCGCGCGCTTCCTTCCATTTGTGCGCGTCGTAAAAAGCCTGGGCGCGTTGCTGCTGCATTTCCACGCCCGGATAAACATATTCTTTCCTGAGGGCGTGCATCACTTGCGACAGGGCGGAACCGGCGGGTTTGGCTTCATCAGCCAAGGGGTATTTGTAGAAGACGGTCTGATAGTCCTTCGCGGCTCGAGCTAGTTGATGCGCCGCCTGATAGGCATGGGCGCGATCGAAAAGCAGCGTGGGCTTTGATGCCGTGCCGGAATAAGCTTCGAGCGCCTCGACGGCTTCCTGCGGGTGTCCGAGTAGAACTGCGGTCGGCCCGAAAGCTTCCAGCACTTGCTCGCGTATGGCAGTAGTAGGGTAGTCGTGCAAAAGGTTTTGCAAAACTTTGTAAGCTTCTGCGTTCCGCCCCAGAGCGCGCTGCGCCTGCGCCGTCCAGTACAGCGCGTATTCGCGAAGCAGTGTGTCGCTCTGGGCCTTAACGAACAAGCCGACGGCCTGCCCCGAACGGTTCTTCATGTATTCGTCATAACCAAGGGCCAGCGCGGCACGCGCGCCCCAAACATTCGCAGTGTTCTTCGCGGCAAACGCCGAGAGTTTTTCGTAAGCGCCAGGCACGGCGTTGTGCAGCTCGCGCGCGAGCTCGGACAGTTCCTTTTGCGCGGCTTCGTCTTCCGGTGTATCGGCCGCAACTTGAGGCTCGGACGTTTCCGGCTTGCATCCCGTGCGGCAAGGCGGCGACTTCGGCTTTTTCGATTTGCGCTGGTGCTTGGACGTCTGCGCAACGGCGTCAATCACCCCGCCGAATGACAATCCGAAAATGAGCAGCAACGCAACAAGCGAACGTGACATAGAGAGACAGAATAATACGCCCTTCGCGGAATCGCTAAAAAAGTGCGCACTCCGCGTCCGATTAGTGATGTCTTGCGGGCGAGGCGTATGGGTAGTCGCCGAGGGCGTGGGTATCCCCTTCGGCGAGGATTTCCACCAGCCAGCGATAAAAGTAATCGACTGGATGATCCATAATTGGTTTGAAGCGGCGGTCATATTCTCGATGAGCTTTTTCAATGTCATCTTTCAATCGGATGCAGAGGTCTCGGTTTTGGCGGCCTAAGCGCACCTGCTCCGGTCGGAGCATTTTTATGTCCTGCATCGAAACTTTTGCCACGCGATTCGCGCGCCGGTGCAATTCCTGTTCTTCGGGCGACAGGCGGTTGATGTCAAATTCCTCGCCGAATCCAGTTCCATCGGCTGCAGCCCCGGGCTCGATCAGTTCGAGCTCTTCTGCTTCGGCATTCAACTCAAGTTCGGCTACGGGCTCTTCAACAACAGGTGCCGGCCTCGGAGGAGCCTGGCGCGCCGGCGGAGCTTGCACCGCCTTCGGAACGGGCTGCGAAGGCGCCGGTCGCTGCGGCGCGGGAGGCGCCTGGGGAGCAACTTTGCCGACCAAATCACTGAGCTGCGCTTCGATCGGCGACCGCGGGCCCGTCTGCATGGACACGGCCACGAATCTCGATAGCACTTCCAAAGTAGCGGCAAGCGAAGCTGCGGAAGTCTGTGCGCGAAGCAGCGACGGCAGGGCGTTGGTAGGCTTGTTGCTCGCGCAGGCAGAAACCACATCGTTCACGGCATGATGCAGCTCATCTGCCGTTCGCTTGATGCTCTCAAGATTGTCGCGAAGCGCTCGTACGATTGCTTGTTCCACGACGCTGGATTCCTGTGCCATACCGTTTTCCGGGGTCTTTCGCTCGAAATCCCCCGTCTTTGCATTTTGCGAGCTAGGTGCTTTGGAGTCAACGCCCCAGCCGTACCGCTGTGCCCAATCGTTGCTTAACATGCAGGAGCTGTAGCCACCTCCACCCGCAAGTCAAAAAAGGGACCACACTGCGAGGTGACGCATTGCCTGAATCTAGCTGCCCAGAATTGAGCACTCTGCCGCGTTTTGCCGTAAGTGGTAGAATGGAAGTGTCAATGGGGGGCGACACGGTTTCGACGGAAGCTGTCGCGGCCCGAAGGCATGCCGGGACCCACCTGCCCGTAACTTGGTGGAAACTAGAACTGCCAACAACAACTTGGCACTTGCTGCTTAATTAATTAAGCGCACGCTTCCCCAGGCTTTGCTCATGGGCCCGGTCAGAGGCGTCACACAGTGAGCTGGCCCGGGCCTTTCGGTCCGTAAGGCTCGGGCGAGATTCATCGGACTAGCCGGCTGCGTTTCTTGCTCATTCTGAGCGTGGCGGGCGAACCAAACGGA